>JAAZHB010000240.1 GCA_012510935.1 Clostridiales bacterium | reverse complement strand
TTTTTTTAGCTATTTCAAAGTGACTGCTTTAGAATCCTGACAGAGTTAGAAAACAACTACTAAGTAACATGTTTTATCGAATGATTAACAAACCTTCTTGCTAAAGATTCTTTCCGCAACAATTCTTGTATTTCTTGCCGCTACCGCATGGGCAAGGATCGTTTCGTCCAACCTTTGGGTCGTCTCTGTGAACTGTCTCCTGCTTTGCAGTCTTGTTTGCCTTTGGAGCTGCATTTGGACGACCGCTATGACCGGCACTTGCCGAATCATCCTTGTAGTCCTCTTTTGTCTCCTTGCTAAGACCAGACACTGCATTTCTACGCTCTGCACTTGTTGTTACTGTAACATTGTATGTGAACTTAACAGTCTCTTCTCTGATATCAGCAATCATCTCATCGAACATTGCAAAGCCTTCCTCTGCATATGCCATGGCAGGGTCCTGCTGTCCAATTCCTCTAAGCCCAATTCCGCTCTTGAGCTGATCCATAGCATCAATGTGGTCCATCCATCTGTTGTCAACAACGCTTAAAAGAATCATTCTCTCAACATCACGCATGTGCTCGGAACCAATCTCGGCTTCCTTCTCTTCATATATCTCGTCAAAAATCGTTTTAACATCTTCTCTGAACTTCTCATCGTCGAGGTTCTCAATCTCCTCAGCTGAATAAGCTAATCTGCCTTTAAATGCAGGGCAAATCTGAGAAAGCTCTTCGAATGCATCGTCAAAATCCCACTCCTCGGCAAATCTTGATGTCAGTACAATTGGCTCAATAATTCCGTCAACGAGTTCGTGTGCCATTCCCTGGATATAACCCTTGAGGTTCTCTCCATCGAGCACCATTTTTCTCTGTGAGTAAATAATTTCACGCTGCTTATTCATAATATTATCGTACTGAAGGACGTACTTACGAATTCCGTAGTTCTTGCCTTCGACTTTCTTCTGGGCATTCTCAATCGATCTTGATAGAAGTCTTGCTTCAAGGGCCTCATCTTCATCAAGTCCAACTGACTCAACGATTGATTGCATCTTCTCGCCACCGAAAAGTCTCATTAGATCATCCTCAAGCGAAATATAGAATCTTGTCTCACCAGGGTCTCCCTGACGACCTGAACGACCTCTCAGCTGGTTATCGATACGCCTTGATTCATGTCTTTCCGTACCTATAATGCACAGTCCGCCATGCTCCTTAACTCTTTCCTGCTCCTCAGCCCTCTCTTCTTTCATCTGGCCAACAAGGTCGTTGTATACTTTCCTTGCATTGAGAAGATCTGCGTCATCAGATTTCTCATAGCCCGTTGCAAAAAGAATCTGCTCTGGAGTGAACTCCTGCTGTCTCATTATTCTCTTTGCCTCAAAGTCCGGGTTACCGCCTAGGATAATATCTGTACCTCTCCCGGCCATATTAGTTGCGATAGTGACCGCACCTTCTCTACCAGCGTCTGCTATGATCTCAGCCTCTCTCTCGTGCTGCTTAGCATTCAAGACATTGTGCTTAATTCCTTTTTTCTTAAGCATATTGCTGATAAGCTCGGATATCTCAATTGAAATAGTACCAACAAGAACAGGCTGCCCTGTTGCATGTGCCTCTTCAACCGCTCTTACGATTGCGTTGTATTTGCCTCTTTCGTGAGCATATATTGCATCCTCATGATCCTCTCTCTGAATAGGCTTATTTGTAGGAATCTGAACAACGTCCATATTGTAGATGTCTCTGAACTCGTCTTCCTCAGTCTTTGCTGTACCTGTCATACCGGCAAGCTTATTGTACATTCTGAAGTAATTCTGAAGTGTAATTGTAGCAAGGGTCTTAGACTCTGCGCGTACACTTACTCTTTCCTTTGCCTCAATTGCCTGGTGAAGACCGTTGCTGAAACGACGGCCATACATAATTCTTCCTGTAAACTCGTCGACGATAAGAACCTCGCCATCATTTACGATGTAGTCAACATCCTTCTTCATAATGTAATTTGCACGAAGTGCTTGCATTACATAATGGTTAAGCTCCATATTATCTGGATCTGAGAAGTTCTCTACGCCAAAAGCAGATTCGCCCTTTTCAATACCTTCCTCAGTAAGCGCAATCTGTTTATCCTTTTCTTCAAGCTTGAAATCTGCCTCAGGACTTAGCGTTGCAACGAAAGAATTTGCGTTGCGATACATATCCGAAGAGTCGACTCCTCTGCCTGAAATGATCAGCGGTGTTCTTGCCTCATCGACGAGGATTGAGTCAACCTCATCGACAATTGCAAAGTTAAGAGGCCTCTGTGTCATCTCTTCTTTCTGTACAACCATGTTATCTCTAAGGTAGTCAAAACCATACTCGTTGTTAGTGCCGTATGTGATATCAGCAAGATAAGCTTTCTTACGGTCATCACCTTGTACCGCATGGATTACACATCCAACAGAAAGTCCTAGGAAATTGTATAGTCTTCCCATCCACTCGGCATCTCTTTTTGCAAGATAGTCATTTACTGTTACAATGTGAACACCTTCTCCAGTAAGCGCATTTAGATAAGCTGGCAAGGTTGCAACAAGAGTCTTACCTTCACCAGTCTTCATCTCTGAAATTCTACCTTGGTGTATTGCAATACCACCTATAAGCTGCACATGGAAGTGCTTCATCCCAAGACTTCTCCACGCACCTTCACGACATACCGCAAAAGCCTCTGGCAAAATATCGTCTAGAGTCTCTCCCTCCGATAGTCTGCTCTTAAACTCCTGAGTTTTGGCCTTTAGTTCATCATCAGATAGGGCTTGCATCGCCTCATCGTATTCCTCAACCTGATTAGCAATCTTATCAATTTTCTTAACTTCTTTGGCATTTAAGTCGCCAAAGATTTTCTCCATTAGACCCATTATTTGATGTCCCCCTTGTTAATTAATCATCCTCTTCTGGTTTATCTTCAACTTGGATTCTTGAGTATAAAGCCCTCTTGTCTCCAGTCTTCGTTACCTTGACTTTAAAAACTTTGCGCCTTGCTTCGTAGGTGAACGAATCTCCTACCTCCGCAATTTTATCTAGCTGAAGCATTATCCAGCCGTTTATTGTCGTTACATCTGTCTCTATTTCCTCGTCAAAAAGCTCAAAGAACTTCTCGACGTTTGCGCCACCAGCTACCTTATATACATCTCGGCCAAGCGGAATAATATCCTTCATCTCAACCGCATCGTGCTCATCATAAATCTTTCCAACGATTTCCTCAATTATGTCTTCCATCGTAACGAGTCCAGTAGTTCCACCATACTCATCGACAACAATCGCAATATGAGTCTTCATTGTTTGCATTTTACGCAGCAGCACCGCCGCCTTTATAGACTGTGCTACAAAAACAACCGGCTTAATATATTTATCTACGTCCCACTTATCTTCAATTTTGTTATTATAGAAGTCCTTATAATTCAGAACTCCGATGATGCTGTCTAGGTCATCTTCGTATACCGGCAATCTTGACAAGCCTGAGTCTCTAAAGAGATCCCTTATTTCATCAAGATCAATGCCTCTTTCTATTGCAATAATATCCACTCTTGGAGTAATTACATCAATCGCTTCTACATCATTAAACTCAATCGCATTTGCAATCAGTTCGCTCTGCTCTTCGCCGATAGTCCTCGCCGTCTTTGCCTCATCAACGATAGTAAGAAGCTCATCCTCATTAAATCCGTCCTTCTCAGTATTTCCAAAGGCCTTCATTAGCAGTAGCTTCAACCCGCCAAAAATCGCAGTGATAGGAGTAAGAACTACCATAATTACTTTGATAACCGGTGCGAGAGACATTACCAGCGAATCTGCATTCTCTTTCGCCAGAATTTTAGGTGATATTTCTCCAAAAATCAGCACAACAACGGTTACTGCTATAGTCGCCAATGTTGGTCCAAACGATACTCCAACTATTGCGATGCAGAATACGGTTGCCACCGAAGAAAGTGTAATGTTGGCGATATTGTTCCCGACTAGAATTGATGTCAATAGCTTGTCGTATTTCTCCTCTAGTTCAATAACAAGTGCCGCTCTCGGATTATCATCCGCCAAATTCTTCAGCTTAATTCTATTAAATGATGTGAATGCCGTTTCCGTCGCCGAGAAAAACATGGACAGCGCAAGCATCGCCAGCATTAATATAATATTTCCAGCCATTTTGTTCCTTTCAAAATACTGTCTGTGTTGCATAAAAAGTTAACTTATATTATAACGCATAGTCATACCAAATGCGCGGGTTTTTAGTGTAAATTTACTTTATCTTAGCCAAAAACGAAAAAGCATCCGCTTTTCAGCGAATGCTCCTTGTAAATCATCTTCTATTTCCGCTAAGCTTACTGCTCTGCGTCGAAAGGTAGAAGTGCAACTACTCTTGCCTTCTTGATTTCCTTTGAAACAGCTCTCTGGTGCATAGCGCATGTACCAGTAACTCTTCTTGGAAGAATCTTACCTCTCTCTGTGATGTACTTCTTTAGAGTCTCTACATCCTTGTAGTCGATCTCTTTATCCTTGTCTGCGCAGAACTGGCAAACTTTCTTTCTTCTCATGCCAAATCCCTGACGCTTGTTGTTCTTATTATACATATTTGTGCATCTCCTTTCCTAGAATGGAATGTCATCCTCTGCAGCCTGGAATGTATCTGGAATATCCAAATCTCCTAAGCCACCAAAATCATTATTTCCTGAGCTTGTATTTCCTGAATTCATGCTGTTGCCATCAAAGTCGTTGGAACCGAATCCGTTAGCACGCTGGGAACTTCCCTGTCTGCTAGCGCCATCTCCGTTTCCGCCATTTCCTCCACCGAGGAATTCAACTCTGTCAGCAATTACATCAGTTGTGTATACTGTAACGCCTTCTCTGTTCTTGTAGCTTCCAGTTTGGATTCTACCAGATACAGCTGCCTGGCGTCCCTTCTGAAGGAATCTGTCGCAGTTCTCTGCCTGTCTTCCGAATACAGTAATTCTGATGAAATCAGCCTGTCTTTCTTTGCCCTGACTAACCGGTCTGTCCACTGCCAAAGTAAAATGGCAAATTGCAGTCTGGTTGCCTGGTGTATAACTAAGCTCTGGGTCTCTTGCTAGTCTTCCGATTAGAATAACGTTGTTCATACTTCACCTTACCTTTCTTTAAGTAAGCATTCGCAATTTAGAAATATTATTTCTCGTCCTTGCAAACAATGATGTGTCTCATAACGCTCTCTGAAATTCTAAGTCTTCTGTCAAGCTCCTTAGGTAGCTCAGCATCAGCCTTGAACGGAATAACTACATAGTAGCCTTCTGACTTCTTCTCGATGTTGTAAGCAAGCTTGCGGTTTCCCCATACATCTGCTTCGCCGGCTTCTCCACCCTTGTTGATGATGCCCTTAACTGTTTCTACCATCTCCGCCTTCTGCTCTTCAGCTAGGTCTGGATTAAGTATAAATAATAGTTCATAATCTCTCATTTGTTTCACCTCCTATGGCCTTATTGGCGCCTATAACGGCGCAGGATTATACACATTAAATAAAATGTGCCCTTTAATTATACGCATTTTTGAAAATAATGCAAGCTATTTAAATATTCCGAATATTTTGTCGAAAAATGCCTGCTTCTGTTTCTCTCTTGCTGCCTCTCGTCTTGCCTCGGCAGCAGCCTCAGCTTCTTTAATCTCTGCATCGGTTGGATGCATAACCTTATCTATTCCGTCGATAGCTGCTGCTACGCTAGATGAATCAGGAATCTGAACTGAGTACTCATTTGCACTTGAAAGACTCGCTACTGTTCTCATTGCTCCA
>JAAZHB010000239.1 GCA_012510935.1 Clostridiales bacterium | reverse complement strand
TCGCAAATCATCGCTTTGATATTATCGTATGGTACATCGTACTTAAGATGTGCAAGTGCAAGATACAGTAAATCTGTAATCTTAGTATCTTCCTTGAATCTTCTTCCGGGAGCAGAGACAACAACTACCGAGCGGGAGGGGTCAGCCTCAATAATCCCCTTAACTTTATTAAATTGAGCTCCATCACTAAGAGAGGAGCCTCCAAATTTACAAACTTTTATCATTTATATACCTCTATATACTAACTGGAATTGTACTAAGCTCAATAGAAATGAACTATTCAGCAATTCCTGCAAAGAAAAACATTCTATGTTTCTCGTTAATCCTATGATTAGCCATTTCATGCAAGTCACTAACAGCGAGAGGCTTCGTGATGCAATAGAAAACGCCGTCTTTTTCTTCAAAGCTTTCAACCATTGGCTTGATATGGTCACACATTCTGTCGTGTCTGATGTAATATCTGTGAACCTCAGAACTGTTATCAACCTTGAATGTAGTTTCTCCAAGTCTTGATGGAGTAGCTTGTTTAATTCCAGCAATAATATCAAGAACATCTTGAATTACGGATTCCCCAGTTTGCAAACTTCCAGCCCCAGGACCATAAAAGCTCTGGGTGCCCATGTTCTTAGCCTGTAGCGTTACCATGTTGTAGCAATCCTTTACATTTGCTTCAAGCGCGGTACTTGGGAAAAGCGTTGGCTCAACATACACAGAGATTTTGTTGCCATTAACTTTCGAGTTCATCATCAGCTTACATACATATCCGCGGCTGTTGAAAAAATCAATATCGTCTTTCGTTATCTTGTCGATTCCAAAGCAAAGTACATTGTCTTCAGATACAACCGTATTGAATGCAATATTAGAACTAATTACAGCCTTTCTCATCGTGTCGTAGCCACAGATGTCTGCAGTTGGATCAGCTTCTGCATAGCCAAGCTCCTTAGCCTTTGAAAGCATTTCATCAAAGTCAGATCCATTGTCGTGCATCGCATCTAATATATAGTTGCAAGTTCCATTTATTATTCCTGAAACGGAAAGAATATCATCACAACGCAGCGTTCTAGCTAGATTAAATAGCCAAGGAATTCCACCGCCGGCAGTTGGGGTATATCTTACCTCAACATTATTGTCTTTAGCACATGCATGCAGTTCACCGAAGTATGCGCTTACGAGAGCTTTGTTAGGCGTAACAACATGTTTGCCTGCTTGCATTGCTTCAATAACATATTCTTTGGCAGGAGATATCCCACCGATTGATTCCACAACAAGCTCAACTTCAGCATCGCTAATAATATCGTCTATGGTCGTCGTGAAGGTTATGTCCGTATATGCCGCATACTCAGGCTTCATTTGGCGAACCAGAGCATATTTAACTTCTACATTGTCAGCATCTTTTGCGATTTCATAGGCACCTTTGCCAACGGTACCAAATCCAAGAATTGCAATTTTCATAGTAACCTCCACAATCATTTTGTCTTTTACTTAAAAACACTTGTTTTTAGCATGAGAATAATGTATCATATTTTTATGAATTTTGCAATAATTGAAGGACGAAAATGGTGTAAAAATGATAAATTTTATCAGTACAAGGGATAACAATGCTAAAGTAAGCTCGGCTGAAGCTATTCTGAATGGACTCGCCCCTGATGGTGGACTGTATGTCCCAGAGAAGCTAGAAGACTTAGCGGTTGATTACAAGGAAATAATAAAGAAAGATTATCGCGGCATGGCAAAGGCCGTTTTTCTTAAGTTTTTCCCAGACTATGGCGAGAAGGCGATTGATGCAATCGTGGAGAGAAGCTACGAGAACAAATTCACTTGTGATGAGATCACACCCGTTGTAAAGGTAGACGGCGGATATGTATTAGAACTGTATCATGGGCCTACCTGTGCATTTAAGGATGTGGCGTTATCAGCGCTTCCTAATCTTATGACGGTTGCGAGAGATATGACTGGATTTACAGACGAAATACTTATTCTGACAGCGACAAGCGGTGATACAGGGAGTGCAGCTTTGCATGGATTCTCAGAAGTTCCAGGGACAAGAATCATTGTATTCTATCCAGAGGGAGGAGTATCTGAAACACAGAAGCTGCAGATGGTTACTCAGGCAGGTAAGAATACATTAGCTTGCGCAGTAAGAGGTAATTTTGATGATGCTCAAAGCGGAGTGAAGAAGCTCTTTACTGAGATACCAAGACCTTGCGAGGGCGTATCATTATCTAGCGCCAATTCAATAAATATTGGTAGGCTAGTTCCGCAAATCGTGTATTATTTTGCGGCATACAAAGCGCTTCTTGAGAAAGGCGAGATAAAGTTGGGCGATAAGGTTGACTTTACTGTGCCTACCGGAAACTTTGGAGATATAATGGCGGGCTATTTTGCAAAGAAAATGGGACTTCCGATTGGTAGACTCATATGCGCATCGAACCAGAATGATGTGCTTACAGAATTCCTTGCAACTGGTCACTATGACAAGAGAAGAACTTTCTATAAGACAACATCGCCGTCGATGGACATTCTTGTCTCAAGTAATCTTGAGAGACTTCTATATTATGTATGCGGGCTTGAGCACTGCCGCAGCTATATGAAGCAACTTGCCGAGACGGGGGAATATCAGATTACCAAGAAGGAGCTTGAGAAGATTCAATCGGTCTTCACTGGAATTGCCTGCGACGATAAGCAAGGCGAAGAAATAATCAATAGGATTTTTAAGGAAAATGATTATCTAATGGATACTCATACAGCGATTGCATGGGGTGCATTTGAAAAGTTTGCCGATTCTGCAGAGGCGAAAGAGGAAGCCAAGGAAGATGGGAAAAGCAGACCGAATGTTGTTCTTTCTACGGCATCACCATACAAGTTTACAAGGTCAGTTATGGTGGCGCTTGGCGAGAAGGAAGAGGCAAGCGACAAGGCAAATATGCTTAAGCTCAATGAATTGTCAAATGCTCCGATACCTGAGATGCTTGCGGGCATTTTTGAGAAAGAGATTAGACATAAGGATGTTATCGATTGCAAGGAAATGCAAGAATATGTAGTTAATAGGGCTAGCAAATAGGAGGAATTATGGGTAATAAATTTTTTGTAGTAGAAAGATCAATACTCCCTAATTATTGCGAGAAGGTTATCGAGGTAAAAAGACATCTTGAGGATGGAAGTGCAAAGGATGTAAGCGCAGCGGTAAAAATGGTTGGTATCTCCAGAAGTACATATTACAAGTACAAGGACTTCGTTAAAGAGATGAGAACTGTTGTTACCAATAGACATGCAATGGTTTCATTAATGATGGTTCACGAGACTGGTATGCTCAAGAAAGTTCTTGAGATTATTTCATCATTCGGATATAGCATCTGGACGATTAACCAGAACCCACCCGTTGATGGAGTAGCAAATCTAATTATCACACTCGACTTAGACGATAAGGTTGACAGCATTGGGGATATGCTTCAAGAGATAAGCGACATAGAAGGCTTATCTAATGTTCAATTACTGGGAATAAACTAGAGTTTTGACAGAAATTTAGTAGTAAATTGGTCGAAATTGGACGGACGATAGCAGGAATAAAAAAGATTCTGTTTAATTTGCAATCTTGTGTTAGAATATAGGGTGCAAGCTAGAGTGTAATAAAAGGGGAAGGCATAATAATGGACTTTAAGCAAATTGAAGCATTTGTTAATGTTGTTAGATATAAGAGCTTTAGTAAGGCGGCAGACGCAACCTTCTTTACGCAACCTACAATTAGTACACATGTTAATAATCTCGAAGTTGAGCTTGGAACAAAGCTCCTTAATCGTAAAGGAAGAGCGGTAGAGATGACACCGCAGGGGGCTCTTTTCTATAAGTATGCTGTTGAGATTATCAACACTAGAGCTCAAGCTGTAGAAGCAATTGGCGGGAATGGAGACGAGATAGAAGGAATTCTGGAGATACAGACATCTTCTGTACCAGGACTTGCTTTCTTACCTGAGGTATTATCTTCATTTAGGTCAATTCATAAGAGAACTCAGTTCTATGTGTCTATGTCAGATACCGACACTGTAATTGATAACCTCTTTAATAGAATGGGAGAGATAGGATTTGTTGGAAGCAAGGATTGTAGAGCTGGACTGACATACACTAAGGTTTTCTCGGACAAGGTTGTGCTCATTGCAAATAAGTCAATGGGGCTTGGAACTTCGATCACCCTTAAAGAGGCAATAAAGTATCCTTTCCTTTGGAGAGAGAATGGTTCTGCAACAAGAAAGTCATTGGAAGATACAGCTGTCTCACTTGGAATCGACAAGATGGAGTTCGAGATTGCCGGGCTATATAACGACCTTGGATCAATCGTCAAATCTGTTGAAGAGGGTCTTGGAGTTGCGATTCTTTCTAAGAAAACTGCAGAGGTCATGGGGAGCGACAAGGTTTCGATTGTAGAGCTTTCCGACTTTAAGGAAGATAGAGATTTCTACATGGTAATGCTAAAGAACATCTCGCTTTCACCACTTGCAGAGGCCTTCAAGAATTTCGTTGAGGACTTTAATCTGGATAAGTAAATAATACAAAAACAATAATTTGCGGCAGTAACAGTGGTTGCTGCCGCTTTTTTATGAGCTTTGATTGATGCAAGAAACAGAAAATAAAAGAACAATAATAAAAAAATAATAAATCATTGACTAATATATATTTTTTTATTAATATAACTTTAAAGAGAGACGGCCTTATAGAAAGTGGATATAATTCAGTTATTTTACTTTTCGCATATGGAGGACAAACAAATGAAGAATAAATCATTATTAATCGTATTTATTATCTCAACCATTTTCGTTATATATAAAGTCATACAAGCATTTATGGTATATTATTACTACTGGAATGACAGGATCCTAGGTAGCACATATAAGCTTGCGATGCCATTATACTTCTGGATTGTTGTTGTGGTTCAGATTCTCTCGCTTGGAGCGTTGATTTATTTAAACAAGAAAAGAAAAAAAGAGGAGTTCTTTAATAGTATTGTTGAAAGACAAAAGAGTATTTTGAGATAAACTGTGTAGAAAGTGAAATTGGAGGTCTAAAATGAGTAAAGATGAGAAAAGAAAATCCGTTAGTTTGGAAATCGTTTTTTTCGCAGTTGTAAGCGTTCTAGCGCACTTTGTAATTCCTTTGTTAATTGATTTAACAGATCCTGGCATTAAAAACATTCTCACAGTCATTGCTTCAATTATGTGTGCAGGAGGCCTCTTGTACTTCATATATGAAAGAAGAGCAGGTTTACCATTCTTCTATGGCGTTAGCCAAAGAGGGGGATCTAATGCAAATTCATTCATCGTATTAGCAATTGGAGCTGCATTATTTAGAGTATCAAATGTGCAATTCTTTATTATTGTTGCGGCAATGGCGGTTGGTATAGCGATACTGTCATATGTTATCCCAACGAAATCTAGCAAATAATAAAGGCCTTTGATCTGTTCAAAATTAATTGATAATGTAAAAGCAGCTAATTGCAATAGTAATTAGCTGCTTTATTGTTTCGGCAATTCATGAATCGTTTGCGGTATTATTTATACCTTTATCCAAGAACCTATCCATTTCTTTTGAGTGTTATTATACAGCCGTTTATATAGTTGCCCATTAATTCTTTACTCTAGTGTTGATTCTTTAGGTGTAGGCTGATTTCCGTCCTTGTATACTTTAAAATCTTTAAAATCATCCTGCATATTTTCCATAGTAC
>JAAZHB010000238.1 GCA_012510935.1 Clostridiales bacterium | reverse complement strand
TTTTTGGTAACTTAAACTACGCATATAATGATTATGGTTTCCCATATTGCTTTATAAATACATCTGTTAACAAAGGAATATCGAAGCCTTCTGATTATTCACAAGAGAAAATCGAAGAGATTCTTGAGACTAAAACAACAAGCGGACTTGATACTGAGCTAGAGAACACAAACGACAGCACAGAGCATCCTAACATCATTGTATTGCAGATGGAATCATTTACTCCATCAGAGTCATATAGCAATGTATCAACAAATGTATCGGGGACGCCGGTCTTCAATGAACTGATGGCTAACTATTCTTCAGGAACATTTGAAGTGCCAGCTTGCGGTGCAGGAACAGCGAATACGGAATTCGAAGTATTAACTGGAATTAGTGCAAGATTCTTTGGCCCGGGAGAATATCCATATAAGGGTAAATTAAGAAATCAAACTTTAGAAAGTCTTGCTTACATAGCGAACAGCCATGGCTATACATCAAGCGCACTTCACGACCATAGAGGACTTTTCTATAATAGAAATGAAGTATATGCAAATCTTGGATTTAGCAGCTTTACATCGTTAGAATATATGACTGGTATAAAGAATACTCCAACTAACTGGTGTAAGGATGAGGTTATGATTCCTGATATCACTGGAATTATGCAGGAAACAGAAGGAAGCGACTTTATGCATGTAGTTTCGGTTGAGGGCCATGGCAAGTACCCTACAGAGAAGACTCTTACAGACCCAGAAGTTGTTGTAACAGCTGATGATGAGAAAACCAAGTACAAGTACGAATATTATTTCAATCTTTGCAAGTCAATGGATACATTTATCGGCGACTTAATTAGTGATATTGAATCTAGTGGCGAACCAACTATCATTCTGATTTATGGAGATCACATACCTGCTCTTGATGTTAAGGAGAGCAATTACAAGGGTGGAGATTTGTATAAAACTGACTATGTCATCTGGGATAATATTGGACTAGAAAAGGAAGATCGGGATATCACATCATATCAGGCAGGAGCAATTCTGCTAGAGAAAGCGGGTCTTGAGAATGAAGGTGCGATATTCGATTATCAGCAAACTACTTCTTCAGACGATCCAAACTATACTTCAGATTTGAAAGCGCTTGCATATGATATGATATATGGAGATAACTATACTTTCGGAGGTCTCAATCCATTTAAGAGAATGAATATGACAATGGGACACAGCAAGATTTCTGTTAAGGACATAGTTAAAATTGGAGATAACTACTATCTAAGAGGAGAGAACTTCACTGAGAATAGTAGGGTAACCTTAGACGGCAAGTTGCTTGATACAGTATACTTGAGTTCGACACTTCTTGGCTTAAATGAAAGCATTGATCCAGAGGAAGTTTCAAAGCTGAATGTTTCACAGATTGATAAGAAGGATGAGACCATTCTAAGTTCAATCAATGGATTAGAAGAGCTGTAAGCTTAACTAGCTTAAAAAAATAGCGTATCTAGATAATTATGTAAAATATATTAAATAAGATAGCTGAACAAAAAATAAAAATAGGCCAAGCTATAAAGCTAAGCCTATAAGAGTTTCGACTTGACTGAGGTTCATAGGAGACATATAGCAGTCACCGAGGGTGCGAGGAACGATAATATCAATCTTCCCGCCCTTGAGCCTCCTGTCATTATGAATAAATGGCATTAGGTCACTGAGAGAACAGTTTATGTCAATTGGAAATTTAAATTCTGTCAATATATCGATAACAGAGTTATAAGTTGAAAATGATGTAAGACCAGACAAGGCACAAGCCCGAGTTTCAATGGCGAGCCCATAAGCAACGGCCTGTCCATGGCTAATAGAATAATCTTCATATGATTCAATCGCGTGACCAATCAAGTGACCTAGATTTAAGTATTGGCGAGAACCCTTGTCTCGTTCATCAGATTCAACGAATTCCATCTTGATTTCAATTGCTTGAACAATTACATTGGTAAA
>JAAZHB010000237.1 GCA_012510935.1 Clostridiales bacterium | reverse complement strand
ATGTCGGACAGGTACTCGAGGTTCACCTCGGACTTGCAGCTAAAACTAAGGGATGGTACATTTCAACCCCAGTATTTGATGGTGCAAGTGAGATGGATGTAATTGATCTTCTTGATGATTGCGGATACTCAAAGACAGGAAAAATTAGACTAAGAGATGGTAGAACTGGAGAATTCTTTGATAATCCAGTTACTGTTGGATACATGTATATGCTAAAACTCCACCATCTTGTAGATGATAAGATTCACGCAAGATCAACTGGTCCTTACTCACTTGTAACTCAGCAACCTCTAGGAGGTAAAGCTCAGTTCGGTGGACAGAGATTCGGAGAGATGGAGGTATGGGCACTTGAAGCTTACGGTGCAGCATATACTCTACAGGAAATCTTAACAGTAAAGTCTGATGATATTATCGGAAGAACTAAAACTTACGAGGCTATCATTAACGGTGTAAACATTCCTGAACCAGGCATTCCTGAATCATTCAAGGTTCTAATTAAGGAACTACAGGCTCTTGCTCTTGATATTAGAGCAATGACTGATAATGACCAGGAGATTAAGATTAGAGAGACATCTGAATACGACGGAGCTACAACTTTCGACAGAATGATTAATGAATCAGACAGAAAATCAGAGAGAGACAGAACAGAAGATAATACTTCAGATTTGATTAAAACTGATGCTGATTCAGCTGTTGAAGCTGATGCTAATGAGCTCTTCGATAAACTTTTCGGAGACAAGAAAACAGATGCCAGCGAAGATGACTTCGGTGGAGCAATAGGCTCAATCGATGATATCGACAAGAGCGATCTTGACGTCCTAGGCGGCATTGAGGAAATTGATTTAGATGACGAGACAAATTATTAATTAAAGGGAGGACATATAAATGATTAACGATAACAACCAAGATCTAAGAAATATTGAATCCCTGCAGATCAAGCTAGCGTCAACAGAGACAATGCTAGAATGGTCACACGGCGAGGTAACAAAACCTGAGACAATCAACTACAGATCGCTCAAGCCTGAGTTCGATGGACTTTTTTGCGAAAGAATCTTCGGACCGACAAAGGACTGGGTGTGCGGATGTGGAAAGTACAACAAGATTAGATATAAAGGTCTTGTTTGCCCATATTGCGGAGTTGAGGTAACTAAGGCAAAAGTAAGAAGAGAGAGAATGGGACATATCCAGCTAGTATCTCCAGTTTCTCATATTTGGTACTTCAAGGGTATTCCTTCAAGAATCAGTCGTATTCTTGAGATTACACCGAAGTCTCTTGAGAAAATTCTTTATTTTGCATCATATGTAGTGCTTGATCCAGGTGAGACACCATTTACCTATAAGCAGGTTATTGATGAAGACCAGTACAACGAGGCAAGAGAAATTTACGGAAAGAATTTCAGAGCTGAGATGGGAGCAGAGGCCGTTAAGGAGCTGCTACAGAACATCGATGTTGAGAAGAAGTCCGTTGAGATAAGAGAGAATCTCAGCAAGGCTACAGGTCAGAAGAGAATTAAACTTATCCAGAATCTTGAGGTAGTTGAGGCATTTAGACAGTCTGGTAATAAGCCAGAGTGGATGATAATGGATGTTATTCCAGTAATTCCACCAGATTTAAGACCTATGGTTCAGCTCGATGGCGGCAGATTTGCTACATCAGATCTTAATGACCTATACAGAAGAGTTATTAACAGAAATAACAGACTTAAGAAGATGTATGAGCTTGGTGCTCCTGACATCATTATTCGTAACGAGAAGAGAATGCTGCAGGAAGCTGTAGATTCACTTATTGATAATGGAAGAAGAGGAAGAGCTGTTACTGGAGCTGCTGGAAGAAGACTTAAGTCTCTTTCAGACATGCTAAAGGGTAAGCAGGGTAGATTCCGTCAGAACCTGCTTGGAAAGAGGGTTGACTTCTCAGGACGTTCAGTAATCGTAGTAGGACCTGAATTGAATTTCTACCAGTGCGGACTTCCTAAGAAGATGGCACTTGAACTATTCAAACCATTTATCATGAAGGAACTTGTAGAGCGCGAGTATGCTTACAACAGTAAGAAAGCTAGAACAATGGTTGAGAGAGCAGAACCAGAAGTATGGGATGTTCTTGATTATGTAATTAAGGATCACCCTGTTATGCTTAACCGTGCTCCGACCCTGCATAGACTGGGAATTCAGGCTTTTGAGCCAGTACTTGTAGAAGGAAAAGCTATCAAGCTTCACCCGCTTGTATGTACTGCGTTCAACGCCGACTTCGACGGAGACCAGATGGCTGTTCACGTGCCATTGTCAGTAGAAGCTCAGGCAGAAGCAAGATTCCTGATGCTTTCAACTAACAATATTTTGGCACCTAAGGATGGAGCTCCTATCACAGTACCTACTCAGGATATGATTCTGGGAAGTTACTACCTTACACATCCGGGCAGTGAAGAAAGAAATCTTCCTGCAGAGAAAGGTGACGGAAAGTGCTTTGCTGACTTTGATGAGATGATGATGGCTTATCAGGCTGACATTGTCGGAATTCACGCAAAAGTTAAGGTTCGTCGTAAGGCTTTCGAAGGAGACCAAGGAAAGCTAGTTGAGTCCACAGTTGGTAGATTTATTTTCAACCAGGGACTTCCTCAGGATATTGGAATAGTTGATAGATCAGTTGATCCATATTCACTAGAGGTAGACTTTGTCTGCGGAAAGAAGATGCTTGGCTTTATTATTGACAAGTGCTTCAAGGCTCATGGCAACACAGATACAGCTCTAATGCTAGACTACATTAAGTCAATTGGATACCACTATTCAACTGTTGCAGCTATTACAATCAGTATTTCTGACATGGAGATTCCAGAGGAAAAGCCTGAAATTCTAGCAGCAGCTGAGAAGGCAGTGGATAAGTTTGAGGCAGCTTACAACCAGGGCTTGATGAGTGACAAGGAAAGATATAACCAGGTAATCAAGACTTGGAAAGAGACAACTGAGAAAGTTGCAAATTCTCTAATGGAGAATCTTGGATCTTTGAATAACCTTTACAT
>JAAZHB010000236.1 GCA_012510935.1 Clostridiales bacterium | reverse complement strand
TGTATGCGCGATTTTTTCAGAAATACAATTTTTGAGATAAATTCATATCCAAAAAATGATATACTAAATTACAGAATAATTAATTATGAGGGCTGTATATGATTGCATATTTTTTGGGACTTTTCTCTGGAAGTACACTTCCGATTCAGACAAGCGTTAATACGAAGCTTGGAGAATATTTGCGTTCGCCGCTTCTTGCTAGCATAGTATCTTTTACCGGTGGAATTTTCTGTACTACGGTTGCTATTCTGATAATGAAATCAGGGTTTAGTTACCCGTGGGCGGAACTAGCTAATGAACCGATTTGGATATGGTTTGGCGGATGCTGTGGCTTTATTCTTGTATGCTTTAATATGATTGGATTGCCAGTACTTGGAAGCGCTCAGGTTGTCATGATTTGTGCACTAGGACAAATTATTGGCGGGGTCACTGTAGACTCGTTAGGCATATTTAAGGCAGAAGTGATTCCATTTACAATTACTAAGCTTGTTGGAGCAGTGCTAGTAGCTTGCGGGGTTGCAATCGTGTCTTTGCAGAAAACAGCCATCCTCAAGGAGCAGACTATCGAGGCAGAACTCAAAGAACAGGAGCTTATTGAGAAAAAGAATCTTTGGCCTTATAGATTACTGGTGTTACTAGGCGGCATATCGGCGGGAATACAGGTTGGAATCAATGGTAGACTTGGGATTGTTACTGGTGATATTTTGCAATCGACACTTGTTTCGATGGTTGTAGGGTTAATTTCGGCAATCGCAGTTTGCCTCGTCTTGCTGGCAGTAAAGGGGAAAAGCAGATTCCTCTCTAGCGAGAAAGCTAACTTTAAGTCGAAGTGGTGGATGTATACGGGTGGAATTTTTGCATTAATTGCAGTTGCGTCGAATGTATATCTGTCACACCAGCTTGGAGCGGGACTCGCGGTAATTGTGTCTCTTATAGGGCAGATGGCCGGAGGCCTTGTTATCGATGCGAGCGGTTTTCTCCTTCCATATAAGAAGCCAGTTACTGGGAAGAAAATCATTGGAATTGTCATAATGCTTATAGGCGCGATGCTTGTAAGATTAATATAGTTTGGTTATCAAAGAACCTATTGTATTGTCTGGGAGGTTGTTATGGAGGCGAATTGTTCTAAGAAAATTAAGGTCGCGGGTTTGCAAACGGTTGTGACGGCAGATAAGGATGTGAATCTTGAGAATTTGAGAGAACTTCTCAATGACCCAATACTTGAAGGCATCGACATAGTATGCTTGCCGGAAATGTGGAATTGCCCATATGATATAAAGAATTTTGCGACTTACGCTGAGGCAGATGGCGGAGAATTGTGCCAGGAACTTAGTAAGCTTGCAAAGGAACATAATATTTATCTTCAGGCGGGAACTGTGCCTGAGGTTGATGAGAAGGGGAAGATTTATAACACTGCATATATGTTCGATAGAGCAGGGCAGAAGATCGGTAAATACAGAAAAATGCATTTATTTGATATTTTCGCTAGCGGCGAGATTGTCTTTAAAGAGTCAGATGTGCTTACGGGCGGTGATCACTTTGAACTTGCCGATACTGAGTGGGGACCTATTGCAATAAATATTTGTTTTGATATTCGTTTTCCAGAGTCCTCAAGAATTCCTGCTCTCGCTGGAGCAAAGGTGATTATTAATCCAGGGGCATTTAATATGACAACGGGTCCAGTTCACTGGCAGCTTGGCTTTAGGCAAAGAGCAATTGAGAATCAAGTGTTTATGATTGGAACTGCACCTGCAAGGGATAGCGGGGCTGGTTACAAGTCTTGGGGGCATTCAATCGTGACCGATCCTTGGGGCGACATTCTATATGAGCTTGACGAGAAGCCAGGCATTGGAATTGCAGAGCTAGACTTGGATTATCTAGATAGAGTTCGTCAGAGAATGCCGCTGATGAGTGCTAGAAGAACAGATGTGTATGAGGTTAAGGAGAAGTAGAATTATGAAGAAGGAATTTATGCATATAGGGATACCCGTTTCAGATGTTATGCCTGGAATGGTATATAATGAAAAAACCAAAATGTGGCGAAGCAATCCAATGGACCACGAATATAGAGTGGAATTCATGAAGTATGAAGAAGGGACACCTTTTCCTGAAATACTTCATAAGAAACCTCATGTTGCATACAAGGTAGATAGCCTCGAGAGTTGCATCGAGGATGCGGATGAGTTGATTTATGGCCCTGTTGCAGCATCAAGCGCTGCAGCAATGCTTGCCTTTATCATTAAAGATGGTGCTATTATAGAGATTTTTGAAGAGAAATAAAGGAGGTATGTGATGAACGAAATGATGAATATTGTGTACAGAGAACCTGTTGAAGAGGATGCACAGAAGATTGTGGATTTTTACAATTACGTTGGAGGTGAGACGCACTTCCTTAGCTTTGAAGAGAATGAGTATCCACTTGATGTTGAGGCGCAGAAAGAGGCAATTAAGTCGACTAATTCACACCCAGCAAGCATTATGATTCTGGCTATGGATGGAGAAGACATCGCCGGCATTGGCACAATTGGTTCAGGCGATAAGATTAAGTCGCGCCACCAAGGCGAACTGGGAATTGTAGTTGCAAAGAAGTATCAAGCACAGGGAATCGGTACAACTCTTATGAAAAAGCTTATAGATTTCTGCAAAAATAATGGAATAACGACTCGCATACAGCTCGACACAAGTTGCAACAACGAAGTTGCGTACAAATTGTATGAGAAGCTTGGTTTTGAAATTGAGGGCAGGCTTAAGAATACCCAGCTAATTGATGGAGAATATTCAGATCTGTATGTAATGGGATTGATGCTATAACCGAGCCGTATTGGGTGCATACAGGGTTACACAAACCTGTTGCTGCATTTGTATTGATTAAGCTAAAAAATAAGCTGGTAATGAAAAACCTGCTAAGAAACAAATCATTTGAATTGTTCCAAGCAGGTTTTATATTGCAATAATTAATCGTGAATCACACTCTTAGGCCTAGAAATCATAAGTATGCTCGTATAGAACAGCGCCACCGGCTTCTAGATATGAAACTTTCATTGAAATATCATCAATACCAGTGGAATTCTCAAGCTCCTCCACAACTGATTCGAATGCATCTTCAGCTTCTTCACTGCTAGCCTGAAGTGAACTTACTACTGCTTCTTTTATTGTTGCGTCAGAGAAATCATAAGACTCATCAAATGTATAGGTGTAAATTAACATATTTCCTTTTGCTGTTATTGTAACGCCGTCAGTCTCCAGCGAAGAAAGTTCTTCTTGTACATCTTCATCTTGGAGTGCCTCTTCAAGCGTCTTTGGACCACCGCAAGCAGTCAGCAGTCCAAGTACAAGGGTTAACGACATAACTAAAAACAGCATTTTCTTAAGTGTTTTGTTCATAATCATTTCTCCTTCCTTTTACTGAAACATATTCTTACGAAGATAATATATGGCATCAACTATATTGTCAAGTAGGGTAGGATTAATGTGATTTTTGTGATTTTGATGTGGTTTTGAGATTTTAGTAGATAGTACAAAGCCTAATGAAATTTCTAACATTTTCCAATAAAAAAAGTACCTTTAAATGTCGAAAAATCTCATGAAAAAGTGTATACTAAAAGGCAAGTTATGTATTCCACGAGGAAATCGGAGATTTAGAAAATGAATAAAGAACTAATAATCGTCCTTGACTTTGGTGGTCAGTACAATCAGCTAATCGCTCGTCGCGTGCGTGAGGCCGGAGTTTACTGTGAAGTGCAGCCATACACTATGTCTCTTGACGAAATAAAAGCAAAGAAACCTAAAGGTATTATTCTAACGGGAGGCCCTAACAGTGTTTACGACATGGAGTCGCCGCACTATGAGAAGGCTCTTTTTGAAGCAGGAATTCCTATTCTTGGAATTTGCTACGGCGCACAGCTTATGGCTTGGACTTTGGACGGTGAAGTTGCGACTGCACCAGTTAGCGAGTACGGCAAGACAGAAGTTGATGTTGATACAAACAACACTTTATTTAAAGATGTTTCAGACAAGACTATCGCTTGGATGAGCCACACCGATTACATTAAGGAAGTTCCTACAGGCTTTGAGATCACAGCACATACGCCGGTATGTCCTATTGCGGCAATGAGCAATGATGATGCTAAGCTATATGGAATCCAGTTCCACCCAGAAGTAACACATTCGGTTCATGGCATGGAGATGCTCTCTGCTTTTGTTTATGGCCCATGCGGTTGCAAAGGCGACTGGAAAATGGACTCTTTTGTAGAGAGAACAATTGAAGAAATTCGCGAGAAAGTTGGCGGTGGCAAAGTTCTTTGTGCACTTTCTGGCGGAGTTGATTCATCTGTTGCAGCAGTTATGCTATCTAAGGCAGTTGGCAAGCAGCTGACATGTGTATTCGTAGATCACGGTCTTCTTCGTAAGAATGAAGGAGATGAGGTCGAGGCAGTTTTTGGCCCAGATGGCCCATATGATTTGAACTTCATCCGTGTCAATGCACAAGAGCGTTTCTATGGAAAACTAGCCGGTGTAACGGAGCCAGAAGCAAAGAGAAAAATCATCGGTGAGGAGTTCATTCGTGTGTTCGAAGAGGAAGCTCAGAAAATCGGTGCTGTTGATTATCTAGTTCAGGGCACAATTTACCCGGATGTAATTGAGTCCGGTCTTGGCAAATCTGCAGTAATTAAGTCACACCACAATGTTGGCGGTCTTCCTGATTATGTTGATTTCAAAGAAATCATTGAGCCTCTTCGCAACTTGTTTAAGGATGAGGTTCGTCGTGCAGGTCTAGAACTTGGAATTCCTGATTACCTAGTATATCGTCAGCCATTCCCAGGCCCAGGTCTTGGAATTAGAGTTATCGGCGAGGTAACAGCAGAGAAGTGCAAGATTGTACAGGACGCAGACGCGATTTACCGCGAGGAAATCGGAAAGGCTATGGATTCAGGCTTGATTCCTAAGTTCGGAGAACCTGGAACTGTCGGCCAGTATTTTGCAGCATTAACAAATATGCGTTCAGTTGGAGTAATGGGTGATTTCCGTACTTACGACTACGCAATCGCACTCCGTGCAGTAGAAACTAGCGACTTCATGACAGCTACAGCTTCAAAGC
>JAAZHB010000235.1 GCA_012510935.1 Clostridiales bacterium | reverse complement strand
GTACCAGGCATTAGGATTCCTTCAGCGATAGCATCCCAAACATCAAGAACGTCAGGCTGACCGAGTATGTGGAACCACTGCATTGTAGGAGCTGCACCAAGACAGTCAAGAGTTGTCATTACATTACCAACTAATGCGATAGCACCCATGAATAGAGTAGCCTTCATTCTATTAGCAGGCTTACCTTTCTTGATGCTCTGGTCTAGCATTGCTGAAATTGAACCTTCCATCATACCGATTGATGATGTTAGAGCTGCAAAGAATACTAAGAACCAGAAGAGAAGCTGCATAATTCTTCCGATGAAGCCAAGTCCCTGGAATACTGCTGTCATTGAGATGAACAGAAGAGCAGGACCAGCACCAGGCTCAAGACCTGTAGCAAATACTGCAGGCATGATAGCCATACCAGCAAGAACTGCAACTAGTGAGTCACCAATTGTAATAAACATTGCGTCCTTCTCAAGGTTCTCATCCTTTGATAGGTATGAACCATATGCTACTAGACAAGCTGAGCAAAGTGATAGTGAGAAGAATGCCTGGCTTCCAGCAAGCTTGAATGTATCGAAGATTCCCTTAGCAGTTGTGAATCCTTCGAAATGAGGCTTGAATAGGAATGAGAGACCTTCACCAGCACCTGGTAATGTGCAAGATCTGATTACGATGATAATGAGCATGATAAAGAGTGCAGGCATTGCAATCTTACAGAACTTCTCGATACCACCTGATACACCGCCCATTACAATTACTATTGTCAATACTAGGAAAGCAATAGTCCAAATAAGAGCTGTTCCTCCGTTTGACAACAATGACTCAGCGAAGTATGCATCAGGAGCAGATGTGTTCAGAACAGCTTCCTTTGAGAAGAGAGCTGTGATTGAACCAAACAGATACTTTGTGATGTATCCACCGAATGTGCAGTAGAATGAAATCAGCAAGAATGGTACGATTGTCTGAAGAATACCGTTGAACTTGAATGCGTGATGAGCTTGCTCATATGCATCGATAGCAGCCTTCTGAGCTTTACGACCAAGAGCGATTTCTGAAAGTACTAGTGGGTATCCAATAAATATACAAATAATAATGTATATTAGAAGGAATGCAAATCCACCACCAGTTCCTAGCTTGTAAGGGAATGACCATAGGTTACCAAGACCTACAGCTGAACCGAGACAAGCCATAAGGAATCCAAAGTTCGAATTAAATTTACCTTTATTTTGTTCTTCCATTATGTTACCTCCATACCTAAAAATAAACGATAGCTCGTATTAACTGTAGTTATTCTATCCTTTTGGAAATGTGTTGTCAATATGATTAATTCTTTCACAATTTGAACACAAATAGAATAGTTTAATAATATTTGAAATTTCAACTGTTTTAGAGAGTCAAAAAAATAAAAAATTTTTTATAAAAAAATCTGACACAAATTGTAGTATGTGTCAGATTCTTAAATTTGAATAATTAGCTGTAATTTTTACTTAGAAAGCTTAACGGCAATCCCTAAATCAAGGATTAGAAGGGTTTGCTGGATCAGCAGCTTCTTCTTTCTTAGCAGCTTCTTCTTCGGCTTTCTTCTTAGCTTCTTCCTCAGCAGCTTTCTTAGCAGCTTCTTCTTCGGCTGCTTTCTGTGCAGCAGCTTCTTCTTCAGCTTTCTTTTCAGCGTCGGTCTGATATTTGGTTGAACCTACATTCGTACCAGTTGTATAGTATTCGCCGTTTGAATATAAATCATTACTTGGCATTTCTTTATAGGTACCGGTATCAGCTTTATCGATTTGACGCATTATTCTGCCCCATAGACTAGCTGCCGGTCCAGACATGGATGTCAGGGCCAGGTTACAGTCAACACCAATCCAAAGTGAAGCAGAGTAGGTAGGTGTAAATCCATCAAACCAAATATCATATTGATCATCTGTTGTACCTGTCTTACCACCAGATTGAACATTGTTAAGATAAGCACTTCCAGCGATACCTTGAGTTACATTTGATTTGAGACAGTCTGCCATAATCCAAGCAACTCCTGCGTCTAGAACCTTATGCTCTTTAGACTTAGCAGTAAGAATTGTTTTACCATTTCTGTCAACAACCTTTGTATATGCTATTGCAGTATTTCTAACTCCTCCGTTAGGGAAGGCTGCATATGCAAGAGCCATCTCTAGAGGCTGAACTCCTTTTGTAAGACCACCAAGAGCCATAGACGCTGCGTTAACATCATTAACAGAACTATCATCTGAAGTCGACACACCTGTAGTTATACCGAATTTCTCCAGCATGCTGAAAGCGTAATCAGGAGTTACCTGAAGTAGAATCTTTACAGCACATGTGTTAAGTGATTGCTGAAGTGCTGTTCTAAATGTTTGACGACCAGAATACCCACCACCAGAGTTCTGAGGCCATACCTTGCCGTTTACAGTCATCTTTTCATCGATAACTGTTGATGCAGCAGTTATGTAAGAACCCCAGCCTTGCGTACCTTGACTGTCATAGCCAAAGTCTGTGAAATCCCATGTCTTACCAGCTGCTTCAAGTTCGAAACTCTTTTGAAGTGCTGATCCATATACTGTTAAAGGCTTAATGGAAGAACCAGGTTGTCTTGTAGTAGTACCTCTATTAAATAGCTTTCTACCAGTAACAGAACGGCCACCAACCATTGCTTTAATCTGACCTGTTCCAACTTCTGTAATGACCATTGCTGATTGTGGCTGAACAACCTTCTGCTGCAGGGTGTATACATTTGGTGTTATAACCACTGTTCCATCTGAAATAGTAATCATACCCTCATGATCTTTAAAGTAGTCAGCCGAGATTGTGACATTTCCGTCTTTATCAGCTGTCTTGTATTCTACAGGGACATTAATATATCCACCAGGAATATTGTAAAGTGTTCCATCTTCCTTTGTGTAAAGTGACTTAAATTCAATACTGTAATCAACTGTGCCAGAATATTCAGTCTTATATAAATTCAATCGCTTATCCTTTAGAAGAGTAATTGAACCGTCGTCATTTACTGTACATTCATCGGAGCCAAGTGCAAAGTTACCACTGCTATCAAAGTACGTTCCGTAACTGTACATTTTAATAGCACCATCGGAAACTATATTATCGTTACCATCTGTTGAATATCCTGTAACATTCGGGAAGTTATCTGAATCATTAAACTCCTTGTTAACTATAGATTGAGCTTGTGAATCAAGAGTAGAATAAATCTTCAAACCTTTAGAATACACCATCTTCTCGGCATCTTCTTCAGTCATATCATATTTTTTAACTAAATCATCTATTACTTCACTTACAAGATAATCATTAAAATATGTATAATCCGAATTTCCAGTGCTGTATGTTGGATTAATAAAGCTAATTAAGTCTTTGCCTTTAGCTTCTTCATATTGTTCCTTAGTAATATATCCTTGGTCATACATAAGTGAAAGGGTAGTATCTCGGCGATCTTTAGTAATATCATTAGCAACCAAAGTTACTGGATCTCTTGTAATAATATTGTCAGCGTCATCTGTAACAGTGCTGCTATCAGCAACCTGTACTAGAGCATAACTATCAGGAGCAGGAGGCAGGCTGGCAAGTGCAGCACATTCAACTACTGTCAAATCCTTAACATCCTTTGAGAAGTATGCGTTTGAAGCAGATTGAACACCATAAGCACCATATCCTAGATAAATTGTATTCAAGTAGGCTTCGATTATTTCCTCTTTGCTCATGCATCTTTCAATCTGACCTGCATAATACATCTCGATAATCTTACGCTTAATACTCCTAACACTCTTGATATCTTCAAGGTATACATTACGAGCAAGCTGTTGAGTAATTGTACTTGTACCACTGATACCGCCACCGCCAGTAATAGAGCTGACTACAGCACCCGCCATACGAGTCCAGTTAAATCCATGATGCT
>JAAZHB010000234.1 GCA_012510935.1 Clostridiales bacterium | reverse complement strand
CTATAGAAGGTCTTGTAAATAGTTATGACTTGGGAGAAGTGACATATTCAAGAGCTGAAGGTGAGACTCTAGGTGATTATGCAATTACTGCAAATTACACAGAGAACAGCAATTATGCACTTACAGTGAATGAAGGAACTTTCACAATTAGCCCAACTGCATCACCACTAGTACCAAACAACGGTGGAGCAACTCCTGCAGCAACTGCTACAGTGCAGACTGCTACTGCACCTACAACAGCAGCTGCAGCACAGACAACACTAACAGAGGATACAGCTCCTCTAGCAGGTGATACTGAGCAGACATTAACTAAGGGGCAGTCAGCAAAAGCTGGATTGGGTAATTGGTCACTAATTAACCTAATTTGCGCAGCATTCGCAGTTCTAATGGTTGCACTACTTGGAGCAAACAAGAAGAAGAGAACAGTTAATGCAGGAAAGAGATTCAAGGTTGGAATAGTCGCTGAGATTATTGTAGCAATCGCATCAGTAGTAACATTTGTTCTAACACAGAACATGAGCCTAACAATGGGTTATGCTGATAAGTGGACACCACTTATGGTAGTTCTTCTAGCAGTATCAATCGTTTCTTACATCGTTGTAGGAAAGAATGCTAGTGATGATGTTGAGACAGCAACACTATAGAATCAACTAAATTAAGTATTTGGAAGAGCCTAGTCATTATGATTAGGCTCTTTTTTTATGTCTTGAAACCTTGAAAAGAATCTTCGCTTTGTAACTGCAATATTAGCAACTAGATAGCTATACCTTGCCTGTAAATTAGGTTATAATGATGTAAATTAATTAGTCGTAACTGCGACTGACGAGGAGGATTTTTCCGTGATGGATAAAGTGAAGAGAGAGAGAAGCAAGAAGCAAAAAGTTGTTAGAGTTACACTTCTAGTACTGCTTATTATTATTCTTGCGGTTGTAAGCTATGTTGCTTATGTTTTTATAGCTTATTACAGGCTTGATGATAATATTGAACTAGATGTGACAAATCCTGAGAATATAGCTTCTGAGGTAGTGGTTGGTACAGAACAGAAGGTAGTTTCTTGGAACATTGGTTGTGGCATGTATCTTCAGGACTACTCATTCTTTATGGATGGAGGAGAGGAGTCTAGAGCCCGTTCAAAGGAGGCCGTATATAATTCAATTAATGCAATGACAGAGAGAATGAAAGAAGAGAATGCAAATTTCTATCTATTGCAGGAGGTTGAAGTGGATTCAACTAAAACCTATGGCGTAGATGAGACAAATCTAGTATATGATGCATTTGAGAATTATTCGCATACTTTCGCACAGAATTATGATTCTCCATATTTGATGTATCCATTAAATAATCCAATCGGAGCTAGTAAAGCCGGAATAGTGACCCTCTCGGAATACAACTTAACATCAGCGCTTCGTAGAAGACTAGATATTCAGACTGATTTTGCTAAATTGCTTGATTTGGACAGGTGCTACAGTATATCAAGGATTCCCGCATCAAATGGGAAAGAACTTGTACTAATAAATCTGCATCTGTCTGCTTATACAACAGCTGAAACCATTGTGGATAAGCAATTAGCGAAATTGTATAAAGATATTTCCAAAGAATATAAAGCGGGTAATTATGTAATCTGTGGTGGTGACTTTAACATAGATCTTCTTAAAATATCTGGAGAACTATTTGGTGTTTCTGGTGGAGATGATGTAAGCTGGTGCAAGCCATTTAAGGAGGAGAATCTACCAGACGGGTTCTCGCTGATAGCGCCTTACAATGATGACGACAAGTACGCAAGCTCGAGAAATGCAAATGAAGCATATAATATTAAGACGAGTTTTAGAAGCACAATAGATGGATTTATTATTTCTGACAATGTGTTACTCAATGAATCGAATGTTATTGAGACCGATTATATGTGGAGCGATCATAATCCAGTATTTATGAATTTTACATTAGAGGGATAATATTGCTTTGTAAAATGAAAAACGGGATATAGCCATTAAGCTATATCCCCGTTTTGTATGACTTTTAAATTTATTTTCCAATATATCTTGATTCAATGTAGTATCTCTTCTCGTTAGCTTCTCCCATTGAGAAAGTCTTACGAGGAAGAGCTCCGTCGGCAGCAACTGCAGGGAAGAGCATGAACTTATCCATTGCAGGAAGCATGAATCCAGCATTACCCTTTACAGAAGTTAGCTGTTCCATAGCCTTTGTTCCGTGAATATAGTCAATATCGCATGACTTTCTTTCCTTAACCATTACATCAAGTGCGTTCTGAAGAGCTCCAACCTCAAGCTTACTTGAAGGATTCTCTACGATAACAAAGCCCTTAGCTCCTTCAACCATATATGGAATAGAGAAGTCGCCGTCCTTAGTTGAAGCTGCATCTGAAAGGTAAGCATTACCATTCTGCTCCTTAAGAAGCTCTACAGTCTCGTTTACAATGTCCATTCCTGACTGATTATTGCTTGGGAAGAGAACTCTGTGAATAGGCTCGAAAACGATACCTTCGTCGTGGATATTCTCAACCTCACAAAGAGCATATCTTGCAGGGTGATTCTCGATTTCCTCTGCTGTTAGATCCTTCTTGATGTTCTCCCAGTTAGCCTTAGCTGTAGCAAGTGAGTGGTTACCATCTCCCATCGCCTGGAAAATAATATTTCCATCGCCATATTTCTCGCTAGCCTTGTCAAACAGCACTGAAAGTGCAGCCTTTGCTCCCTCGAGATCAGCTTCCTTAATGTAAGAACCAGTAATGTGACCACCCCCAAGCATAAGGTCTGTATCGTAAATTGGTTCCTTAGGCGCATTTACGAGAGGCTCGATAACTGTTTTCTCAGGATCATCAATAAGAATAAGGATGTGTGGAAGCTCAATTGGAGCACCAGATCTAATTCTTAGTCTTGGCGGTATTCTTTCTACAACAGTTCCCTCTGTGGCACGTGTAAGTGATTTTGAACCCTTATTGTAGTCATATGCTTCAAGGTCAGTAGCAATAACAAGACCAAGTCTAGTTCTTCCTTCAGCAGTTCTCTTTACAAGCATGCATCCAGGTGCAAGTTCTCTAAGAGTTCCATCTGAAAGGTATTTATCCATAGTATCTCTTACGTCTTTAATCTTCTCTTCCTCGCCTGGCTTATCTAGAAAAACCTCAGGCAACATAAGTCTAAGCGTTGAAACAGCATTACCAACATTCTGCTCTACAGCCTCCCAATATTCAGGCTCTGATGTGTACTGGTCGCAAGCAACAACAGCCCATTTGCTGTAATCAGTTCCTTCAGCAGGCATCATCATCTTTGGAATGTGAAGTCCGAACTTTTCCCAATTATAAATAGTCATAAGACCCTCCTTTTTTTTTATCGATTTATTATCTAATATATGAAGCGTTTTTTCAAGAAAATAGACGGAAAATTGTCGCATTATTTAGGTAATTCAATTAATATTGAGATGAAAAACAAATTTTGTCGGTGTTTAATGGCTAAAAAATACAATTCTCTAGTGTTGTCTGTCTGGACTTGAAGTGATATACTTTTTATAGAATGATTATTAATAAGTTCAACATTTAAAATTAATATATAAGGAGAATGAAAATGAAAATTCTAGTATTTAACTTTGGTTCAACTTCATCAAAGATTGCAGTGTTTGAGGATTCGAAAGAGATGTTTTCAGAGACAATCAATCATGACCAGGAGTTCCTTAAGGCACATAAGATTCCAGCAGAACAGCTTGACGGAAGAATGGCTGATGTAATGGCAGCTCTTAAGGAGAACAACTTCGATCTTCATGAGTTTGATGCTATTTGTTCAAGAGCTGGTTTAATCAGACCTGTAGAGGCAGGAACATATCTAATAAATGATCAGTGCGTTGCAGATGCTAAGGACATGTCAATTGGAGGAATTCAGCCACACGGACTAGCACTAGTTATTGCATCAGAGCTATCAAAGGAATATGGAATCCCAGCTTATTTCTGCGATCCAGTATCTACTGATGAGATGCTTGATATCGCTAAGGTTTCGGGATATGCACCAATGAAGAGAGCTTCGCGTTTCCATGCTCTTAACCACAAGGCTGTAGCTAGACGCTGCGCAAATGATATTGGCAAAGCATATGAAGAGCTAAATCTTATCGGAATTCACCTTGGCGGCGGAACATCACTTGCAGCACATAGCAAGGGTCGTTGCATAGATATCTGCGACTGCAGTGAAGACGGTAATTTCTCAATGGATAGACCTGGTGGACTTCCACTGCTTTCAGTCGTAGATATGTGCTATAGCGGAGAGTATGAGAAGCAGGAAGTAAAGCGAATCTTCAAGCAAGATGCAGGAATGT
>JAAZHB010000233.1 GCA_012510935.1 Clostridiales bacterium | reverse complement strand
TGCATACGCGAAAAAGCTTGACATAGAGGGCTTGTACCCATATAATTACTAAGCACGTTTAGTTGAATGGGTTGTTGTGCGAATTGATTTTGCACAAGATAGATTCAATACTAGCGTGAACTAAGGGGCAGGGCTTAGCCCGGCAGCTCCTACACTAGTTATTTTAGTTATGCCGAACACGATACAATATCTAAGTAGGCAGGCCGAAAAAGTTTCTTATAATAAATAAGAACCAAGTAGGTGGAAAGGATTATTAAATGAAGTCTTATATCGCAAAGGCTGCAGACATTGAACACAATTGGGTTGTAATCGATGCAGAAGGAAAGACTCTTGGTAAGCTCGCTGTTGAAGCTGCAAGCATTCTAAGAGGAAAGAAGAAGCCAACTTACACACCACACATGGATTGTGGAGATTATGTAATCGTAATCAACGCAGAGAAGGTTCATGTAACAGGTAAGAAGGAAACTGACAAGATTTATGTTAGACACACTGGATACCCAGGTGGACTAAGAGAGACATCACTACAGGAACTTCGTGCTAAGAAGCCAGAAGAAATCATTCGCCACGCAGTTAAGGGAATGATGCCTAAGGGAAGACTTGGCAGACAGATGTTCAAGAAGCTAAAGGTATATGCTGGCCCTGAGCATCCACATGCAGCTCAGCAGCCAGAAGAGTACACATTCTAGGAAAGGGGGAAATAGACAATGGCAAAGACAATGTATCAGGCAACAGGAAGAAGAAAGTCTTCAGTTGCAAGAGTCAGATTACTCCCTGGAACAGGAAGAATCATAATCAATAAGAGAGACCTTGACGAATATTTCGGTGGCAAGGATTTAGTAAAGAGCGAAGTTAGAAGACCACTTGAGCTTACTAACACACTTGGACAGTATGATGTAATCGCTACAGTAAACGGTGGTGGATTTACAGGACAGTCCGGAGCTCTTAGACACGGAATTTCAAGAGCTCTTTGTGATATCGATGCTGAGGCTTACAGAGCAACTCTGAAGGCAGCAGGATTCCTTACAAGAGACTCAAGAATGACAGAGAGAAAGAAGCCAGGTCTTAAGAAGGCTAGAAGAGCTTCACAGTTCAGCAAGAGATAATCAAACAGATTTATCAAAAGACTTAAAGCCCTTGGAATTCCAAGGGTTTTTCTTTTGCAGAAATTCCTTAACGATAGAATTTTTTGTTGACTCTAAAACTGCTTCAAGGTTTATGCTTACTTTAAAAGAAGCAAGGAGGAGTAAGAATGAACACAGCATTAGATATTATGAGAAAATGGGATTATTAAGACCAAATCGAAATAAAGAAACTGATTATAGAGACTTTTTCAAAGGAAGATGTAGATGCCTTGATGAGAATTGTTATTCTTCGAAGAACGGGATTGCCTATAAGTGAAGTGCAACACATAATGAGAAAGAGGTCAGCACAGCGCTGACCTCTTTTTATCTACATAAAAGTGTCATTTCAGAAGTGACAATTTTTTTCTAGGACTGCGCTACAATTAATATAATAAGCTGGACTTTCAGGTAACGTGAGGAGTAGAAGAATGAAAGAAGGAACTACAATTGAAAGCATAACTGTGGAAGAGATGGTGACGCAATTATCGAGTGCATATGCATCTTTAATACAGAAAGGAATCAGTTTTCGCGCATTCCCCTCAATAATGCTCTGGGGACCTCCCGGGGTTGGTAAATCTCAAGGAGTTAGACAAATTGGGACAAGAATAGAGGGAGAAACTGGGAAGAAAGTGAAAGTTACCGATGTGCGATTGCTTCTTTTCAACCCGGTTGATCTAAGAGGAATTCCTACCGCTAATGCAGATAAGACGCTGGCGGTCTGGCTGAAGCCACAGATATTCAAGATGGATGAGAGCAATGATGTTGTCAACATTCTTTTGTTGGATGAAATTTCAGCTGCTCCTCAATCGGTTCAAGCTGCTGCATATCAGATTACACTAGATAGAACAATTGGAGAGCAGGAGCTGCCCGAGAATTGTATTGTAATTGCTGCAGGAAATAGAATTACTGACCGTTCGGTGACTTTCAATATGCCAAAAGCGCTCGCTAATAGGCTGTGCCACCTAGAAATTCAACCAGATATAGGGAGTTGGCTTAAATGGGCGGCTGAAGCAAACATTAATAACAATGTATTAAGCTTTCTTAAAGATAAGCCGCAATTTTTGATGGGCTTCGATGCTTTGAATGATGGGCTAGCATTTCCGACACCAAGGTCTTGGCAGATGGTAAGTAATCTTTTATCGTATATATCTGATGATATAGGTAAGATGTTTGCTATGGTTTCTGGCTGTGTAGGCACTAGTGCAGCTACTGCTTTGCAGATATGGATGGAAGATGAAGAAGATATTCCTTCAATTCGAGCTATCTTTAATGGAACGGAACGACGAATTTCACATAGAGCTGAGGCACAGTATATGGCAGCAAACCAGATTGTCAGGGAAGCAAATGGTATTAAAACTCAGGCAGGGATAAATAATGCAATAGCATATCTAGAAACTATGCCTACGGAGTTCATGCACAATGCTTTTCTAGAACTGTCCAATATTAAAGAAATAAGATGCTTTCTTGCAAATAATGACAGCTATTCGTGGTGGGCTGTAAAAAACGAAATATGGTTAGGCGATGACTAGAAATAGAATAAAGAAATTACAAATACTAATTGAGGAGTCGCGTGGTAGATTGTTGAGAACGCATCCGCTATTTGCGTTCCTTCTTATGCATTTAAGTTTTGTAGCCGATAATGGCATAAAGAAAATTTCGACAAATGGCAAATGTATTTTTTTCAACCCAGATTTTTTGCAACGCCTAGCACCTAATGAACTTGATAGCATACTATGTCATCAAGTGCTTCATATCACAACAGGACACATCTTCAGAACAAAAGAATATGCTGGAGATGCGTTTCATTATGCGTGTGACGAAGAAATAAAGAGTTATTTAATAGCTCTTGGATTTGATGAGGGAAGCTATAAGCGTTTATCCAAAGAATTTCAATATGATAAGGCAAATAATAGGGTTAAAAATGTTTATGAGGCATATTCGAGAATTAATTATTGGTTCAGGCACATGGAGGCAGAGAGCACTTCAAAATTTATAGCTGACTCAGACAAATACTGGGATTTAAGAAGTAGCTATGTTGAGGACGGAATTCTAATTTTAGATAGTGATTCTTATTCAAGTCACCAAAAACCCGATGTCAGCATCAGTGGAGTTGGAACTGCCACTGGGACAAGTCGTGCTAGAGGCGAAACTGATATGTCCGATAGAGAACAGGCCATATACATTAGAAAACTAAAAGATAGCCTAAAGCAAAAATCAGAGTTAGATTGGAGAGTACTATTGGACGCGTTCGTACAGGAACAAATAACAGACTATTCTTTCTTGCCGCCAGATGCGAGGTTTGCTGATAGCGACTTTATGCTACCGGACTTTAATGATAAAGAATTCCTAACTAAAGATATTTTATTTATGGTAGATACATCTGGTTCTGTTGAAGATGAGATGCTTAGTGCAGCATATGTAGAGATATCTTCGGCAATAGAACAGTTTAATGGAGGACTGCGAGGCCGACTCGGATTTTTTGACTGCAAGGTCTATGGAACTCAACCTTTTGAAAATATAACGGATTTATTCAGCGTTCAACCAGTAGGCGGAGGTGGAACAAACTTCATTCCAATCTTTAAATATATTAATGATCAGATGGAAACCCTTCCGTCCTGCTTGGTTGTTATTACTGATGGAAAGGGACAATACCCACCTTCGAAAGAAGCATCTAACATACCTGTATTGTGGATAATAAATAATGATGAGGTTACGCCGCCATTCGGTAAGGTTGTGAGAATAAAGAAAAAATAAAAGAAAAAAAGATAGAGCGAACTGGAGACTGATTATATTACTTTGGATAAGAGCGCAATCAAGGCAAATTAAGAAAAAGCCGCAATCAAGAGTTCTTGATTACGACTTAACTTTAGTTATTTGAATTAAGAAATGGTCACTTGAGAAGCGACAAATTTACCTATAAGCTATTTTGGAATTCCTGGAAGGTAGTGGAATTATAAATAATCATTCTTCTAAGTATTGTCGGATTGTCTCCAACATGCACTCTTCCATTCTTGAATACGAAAGTGCACGGAATATTCATCTCGGTTACGGCTTCCTGCGCAGCTTTTGTGTATTCCCCGTAAGGGTATGCCAAGGAATCGTTATTACCAGTAATCTGGTTATTCTTAGTAAAATCTGCTATTAGCTCATCTCTACTCTTAAATGTTATAGGTGCTTTATCGCTAACCTTATCCTCATGTAACGCAAATGTGTGGTTCTCAAAACAAATGTATGGATTTGCATATTTTAGAACTTTCAAAGCTGCATCTGTATTGCCCCTGTATTGTCCAATAGCATATGACACAACAGGAACCTCATATTTCTCGAAGATAGGAGTTCCGTTTTCCAGAAAATTCGTTTCTCCATCATCGAATGTGAGGATGACACTTTTCGCAGGAAGTGAGTGAGTTCCATCGATGTAGGCTCTCAGCTCTTGAAAACTTGGGAAATAATAATTGTTATCCTTTAAATACTTTATCTGTTGCTCAAGTGCAGACACTGTAACAGTGAATTTGTTCTGGATTGATTTCGTATCGTCATCCTTGCATACATAGTGATAGGCAAGAACGGAAACTTGAGATGCTTTTGAACCAAAGTCTTCGGCTGAAACAACCTTTACGGTTCTTGTAATATCTGAAGAGGCGTTACGAGACTTAAAAGTATATTTAACCTCATATTCGCCAACTTTAGATGTGTCTACAGTTCCCTCGGTTTCATATTCAGTTATCGGGCCAGTATCTTTATCAATCGCGAAAGCACCTGCCTCAATGTAGGCCTCGCCTTGAAGAAGAATTGTATTTCTGTCTCCCTTGATGCCCATAACAATGTCTTGCTTTGCTTGCAATTGCTCCGTGTTCAAAACCTCTTTAACAGACTTAATTATCGCGTCATTCCTAGTAGTTTTGATATGATGCAAAACTAGAAAAGTGCTGGCAACGGCAAGTAGCACTATGCAGAGAATAGAGACCAATATGATTTTGCTCTTCTTATTTAAAATGCGAGTTTGCTCTTCCATTGTTGTGCTTATTCCTTCCTCAAAAATAAATTTAAAATCAAGATTATTGGTTTTGCTCTATGCCAACTTCAACCAAAACTAGCTTGCTATTTCTCGTCGAATTTCATCCCAGATGTCTTTACGAAGCTTCCGTCTGATAAGCAGAAAAGCGCCTCATATCCGTCAATGGATTCTATGAGTTCCTTCCCGGCTTTGGACCCGGATATTAGGCAGATTGTGCTTAGAGCATCTGCATCGACCGAATGCCCTTTGTCTGTAATAATAGTAACTGAATCAAGGTCAGTCGAAACTGGATAGCCTGTTGTAGTACTGAGAATATGATGGTAGATCTTGCCATCTATTTCAAATTGGCGTTCATAGACACCAGATGTCACAACTGTCTGATTTTCAGCTTGAACGCTACCTATTAGTTCGGAAGAATCGCTGAACGGCTTCTCAACCCCAATCGTGAAGCCGTCCGCGTTCGGCTTGCCGCCGACTGCAATCACATTGCCGCCCAGGTTCACAATCGCCGAAGTTACGCCAGCGGCCTCAAGGCAGT
>JAAZHB010000232.1:0-5000 GCA_012510935.1 Clostridiales bacterium | reverse complement strand
GTTCCGGATATGCCGAGACTTACTCTGCATTCTTTGAATCGTGGAAAGCAGACTTCGCCGAATACCAGCAAATTGTTGAAGTTATCAATGAGTATAAATGGTCTACAAATTTCGATTCGATTGCCGTTGCCCACAATGAACTAAAGAAATTGAATAAGAATCTCAGTGCGTTCAATAGACGCAATGTTGCAAGATGGCGATTGGATTATTACCGCCCGGAAGATGCCCCAACCCGTGCAGACAATGAATTGTCTGCACTATCTGTGATGGAAAAAATCATTTTGAGAGGAAGAATAACCACCGTCTCGCGTTCGCTTGAAAACAGCGTAGGAAGTAGTTCCGTTAGTATCGCTCACCAAATACAAGCTGCTGTCATCGAATTGGCTAAATACCAAAAATTAAGACCAGCGATGAAGATATTTGTTGATGACGCTATACCCTATTCTGTTGTGAAGAGTTCAATAGATGATATTAAAGAACTTTCTTGCAATGTGTGTTCTCTCTACGACTGTAAGGATTTTCTTGAAGGCATTGCTACTGTAACAGATATAAACGGAGCTGATTTAATAATTAGCAAGAGCGCCATACATCAGAATCTTGAAAAAGCAACTGCACTTATCACGAATTTGGACGATGAACGAGACATCATTGATTTTGATTTTATACGCGTTCAAAATCCCGTTACACTCAATATACAAAATGATATCCTGAAATATTTATTGGGATACATTTTCGGATTTGACGACTTTAGGGAGAACCAGATAGATGGTATCCTTCGAGGTTTAACGCGGCAAGATTCAATCGTTCTCCTGCCCACAGGGAGTGGTAAGTCAGTGGTCTTTCAATTGTTGTCTCTCATAACGCCCGGTGTGGCTATCGTTGTATCGCCTATTATTTCACTAATTGAAGACCAAATTATTAACTTATATAACCAGGGAATAGATAGGGTCACAGGCATAAGTAGCGCAATGGACGCAGATGACAAAAATACTGCAATCGAAGGCATTACAAAAGGACAATTCATCATCACTTACGTCTCGCCAGAAAGATTCCAAAATGCTGCATTCATTAACTCAATCCAATATTACACAAACACGAACATAATCTCGCTTGTCGCTATTGATGAGGCGCATTGCGTCAGTGAGTGGGGGCATGATTTCCGCACAGCATACTTAGGTTTGGCGCAAACTTGTAGAAGGGTGTGCAAAACGGGCAATGCGGTGCCACCTTTACTTGCATTGACAGGAACTGCTTCGGCAAGCGTGCTTCGCGATATGCAACATGATCTTGGAATTATTGGTGATGAAGCAGTTATTCAGCCAAAAAGTTTTGACAGACCTGAAATAATCTATCGAGTGTACAGTGCCGCAAGCGATAAGAAGCAAACGGTTTTAGAAGAAATTGTAAAGAATAAATTGCCTTCAGAGTTCAAAGAGGAATTTGATTCTTTTTATCAAACTGATAGAGGCGAGAATACAAACTGTGGCCTAATATTCTGCCAAAATGTTAATGGGTCATTCGGATTGTTAGCCTCGGAAAAGCAATTTAAATATGGATACCCAGGAGTGGGTGATGTTTTAGAGAGGATTTTACCTGGCAAAGTTGGACTGTATTCAGGATCTGCCCCTAAGAGGCTCCGCATATCGGATAACAAGTGGAATGAACAAAAACGCCTCCATGCAACGAGGTTAAAAAACAACGAACAGTCAGTCATGGTTTGCACGAAAGCGTTCGGAATGGGGATTGATAAGCCGAATATTCGATGGATCGTTCACTATGGAACCTCTGGAAGTTTAGAATCGTATTATCAGGAAGCGGGGCGTGCCGCAAGAGACAAAAGAACCGCATATGCATACTTGATTCTATCTGATGACTTTCCGGAGTTAAATCAGAAGATCTTGAATCCAGCTAGCACCAATGTCGAAGATATAGCTGCATTGGAGGCATCAAAGGGGCAATGGAAAGGGGATGACATTAGTCGTTCATTGTTTTTTCATACAAGTACATTCGAAGGCATTGACAACGAAATTGAACGGGTGAAAAACGTTTTGGATAGTTGCAATACGAAGACTTGGGAAAACCAACGTTTTCACGTGCCTTTTTATGATAATAAAAATGAAATTGAGAAGGCTATCTATCGTCTCCAATTACTCGGTTTTTTCAAAAATTACAGTGTTGACTACCAGGGATTTGGAAGTGGTTGCTTTGTAATTGAAGCAGAAAAATTCGACAGAGACCAAATAATCGACAATTACATTGAGTACATCAGAGCATATCAAGATAATGATGAGTATGCTGAAGTTGCAAGAAAAACTCTCCAAGCCGCAATTGAAGGTGTTGCGAATGATCGTGAGTTTATTATTAAAGTGATTGAGACCCTTTTAAGTGAGTTTACATACAAAGTAGTAGAAGAAGGCCGGAGACGCGCTACACTAAATATGCTTGAAGCCGCAAAAGCTGCATCAATATGTAAATCAGATTCCGCAGCGGATGCAGAATTTAGGAAAAGATTGTTGGCGTATTTATCTACTAACATGAAAAACGCCGGAAAAAAATCTGCGCGATTAAAAGATATTATCAACAATGCAACGGATATTGGATTACTGAATAAGATCATTCGTTCAAGTAACACGAAAGTAAAAAGAGAGAATCTCGGGGGTGAAACCGACAGGTTGTTAGAAGCGTATCCTCAGCACTATGGTCTTCATTACATAAAAGCAGCAATGTACATGGGTTTAGGGGACTACTCAAAGCTCACAGATTCACTTCAAACAATAATGAGATTTGGCGAGCATAATTATGGTCTATCCAAGCAACGAATCGGTGAGGATATTATTAAACTTCTGAATACAAAAGAAGCAGAATATATTCAAGCGGAGTCGTGGAATGAACTTGTACCCGAAATCAGCGATCTGCTTTCACTTACAGATGATGATTTATACGAGCAAATCAAATTAGAACAAGCGAAGGTCAGCAGGCAAGTAAACGCTATGTCAGATATCGCAAAGTTAGTAAAGAGAAGGAGACACTATTGATGAAGAACAATACAGTGAGGAGGAATTACTGATGGATAACAATGAATTAAAGACATTAGAGGAAAAGACCAAGATTATTGTTGCTACCTTAGATAGCTTGGAGAAAGAAACTAAAGAGTATCAAAAGAAGAACTTGGACATCGTTGCGGCTATAACAAACCTTGCCAATGTCTCAGAACAAGTTGCGACGGCAAGCAAAGAACTTTCGAGTGCAGCCGCTCTTTTCAGTAGTAGCGATTTCTCGAAAGCAATGAAAGAAATAGATAAGCGAATAGACAAGATAAATGAAGCTGAAGTTGTTTTCACTGACCAATCGAAGGCTATCAACAACATTGTTGAGAATGTACTTACCGAGTATAAAAATCTCAGCAGTGATATCGAAGCAGTGAATAAAAGCTTACGCGAGTTTCTCGAAATGCAGCATACCGTTAATGAGACAAAACAATTATTAGAGGTGATAGCCACAAAGATAGACAGGATAGACAGAAATACACAGAAGGGCTTCGGAAAGGAACGAGGATAAAATATGTCTGAAATTGCGAGAGCAAAGAGACCATTTTTTGCAGCAAAAAGTGCAGATAAAGAGGGCTGTTTATACTTTGAAAAAGAAGTCGAATTTGATTGGCATAAAGGAATGTCATGGCAAGTTCGGCAACGCTCATCCTTGGCGATGGAGCAAGTAATAGAAGAAATGTATCCCAACACAAAGGGGAGGATATTAGAGGTCTCAACAAAGTCAAGCAATTACGAACTGGGGTCTGCTCTTTCAGCCATGAATTTGATATATACGGATTTCGAAACACAAGAAATGCATTCGATTGAAAACTGGTTTCAATCTTCAAAACAGTTTTCACGACAAGGAGAGGTATTTGGCCCATATGCAGAATTGCTCAATGTCGACCCCAAAAGTGCGAAGCGGTTTGTAAACTCAAACTTGGATAAGAAAATAGCCGAGCAGTATGCAGATAATGCCATGTTTAACCGTATACAGAGTGAAATCAAAGGCGCTAGTCTAAGTAGTTTTGTGTTTCTTGGAAAAAACTATAAGACGGAGCCAAAGTCAGGATTCTATGATTATATTTATTCAAAAGCTTTAAATCAGAATCAAGAACTGGCTAATGCGATAAAAGAGTACACGGTATTTACCGATATTGAATTTAACCCGATAATGAACGGTCGAGTCGTTCGTTTTAATACTCAGGCTAGAGCTTGCGCTATTTTTGTAGCCTTATCAAACAAAGGGCTATTAAATATTGCCCTCGATGACTTTGATTCTTTTGTTGATTGCGTCCAATATGAAACTGACAATACTGGCGAGCCTGATTGCTACGTTCAAATGGAACTCTCCCTCTTCGAGGATAATTGAGAGTTTTATAAAATCTTTTTCTCATTTTAGAACCGGCGAGAATTAGACGGTTCATGGATAATTAATTAATGTAAGCTGAGGGGCTAGATAAATTGTTGGTTTTGCACACCACTAATCAAAACTGCACACCCCCTCAAATCGTTTAAGCAATAGGCAAAGGGTGTGTATTTTATCGTTTTTTGTTACGCTGCCAGAAGAGGGAATGGTAGAATTTATTTCAAAAAACTTTTCTTGTTTACCTTTAGTAGACATGTTCTCACGAACAGACAAAACCATTGCTATGTTCCCTCGTCCTTAGAAAGAGCAAAAAAGGTCGTTGACCTGTTCCCACTAACGTAAGATACCAAATTTGGCAACTGACATCATAAAAAATGACTCGGGCCATGCAGAGGCGATATGTCTAATGGGTAAGAGAAGCTAGTTTTATAGAGAGGAGCTTGAAATGGGATTATTCGGACCAGGATGGAAGAGAAGAAATGCATACAAAGCAATTGATGCTATCAACCTGCTGAACAGTGAAGAATCACAAGGTATCTTTGAATCGATAGTTAATAACGATGCGCGAGACGAGGTTAGAGCGGCAGCCTTGTGTAGAGTTA
>JAAZHB010000231.1 GCA_012510935.1 Clostridiales bacterium | reverse complement strand
GGTTCATTTGCAAGTTTCGTTGCTGTTCTATTGTGGTTCTTCTTGATTGCGTGGGTTCTTTGCATAGGAATGATGTTCAATAAATCTTGGGACCTGTATATGGCAAGAGGACGGTTGTCTCCAAGAGTTATTCGCGTATACCTTCGCGAGATGCGCGGAATTACAGATGAAAATTTTGAGAGTTTTTATATCTATAAACCAAATAAGATTGATAGAACTCAGAATACTGTTGCACAGTTTTTAAGTAAAAAATTTGTTCCAGGCTATGCTTACGCACGAGAGGCCTGCGACGATATTTACGATAATGCACCAGATAGGGAAAGAGACAGTTAGAAGGGTTTGGAAGGGAATTAATAAGATGGGTCAAAGTTGTATTCGAAAGGATAAGAAAATCCTATTTATTATTAATCCTAATTCAGGGACTAAGATGGCAGCTAAGATGCTTAGCGATATAATTCAGGTTTTCTCTGATTCGGGATATCTCACAAGCGTTCTTATGACTAAGGCGCAAGGTGATGCGACAGACTTTGTAATAAAATACGGTGAAGAAGCTGGAATGATTGTATGCTCTGGAGGAGACGGCACTTTTAACGAGGTGCTTTCTGGACTTCTTATTGGGGGAATTGATTGCAAGCTAGCATATATTCCGTCAGGAAGTACGAATGACTATGCAAATAGTGTTGGGATTGCAAAAGGAATCATACCGGCTGCCGAACAAATTATGTCCGGTAAGCCAAGGACACTAGATGTAGGAACCGTAAATGGAAGATATTTTTCGTACATAGCTTCATTTGGCGCATTTACAAGCACTTCATATTCAGTCCCACAGAATTTAAAGAATATTCTAGGACATACGGCATATGTGCTTCAAGGAGCCAAGGATATTGTTAATATCAAGCCGATTCATGTGAAAATAAGCGCAGATGTTGGAACACCTAACGAGGCAATTTGTGAGGGCGACTATATTTTTGGCGCAATTTGCAACTCAACTTCTATAGCAGGTATTCTGAAGCTAGATAGCTTTGATGTAGATATGAATGATGGGCTTATGGAAGTGTTGCTAGTTAAAGCACCAAGGAGTTTGCCGGCTCTAAATGAAATAATTAAAAGCATGCTTGATGGAAGACTTGAAAGCGATGAGATTGAATTCTTCAGTGCAAAGGATATTACAGTCGAGTTCAATGAGGCAATTCCATGGACAGTAGATGGTGAGTATGCTGAAGGTTCTGAAAAGATGGAGATTAGAACAGTTAGAAGTGCTTACGATATAATTGTGTAGGGAAGATTGTTTAAGACTTTTATAAACTAGTAACATATAAAGTCTGAAGGAGTTTTTAATGAAAAAATTTATACAAGAATTTAGAACTTTTATTTCAAGAGGAAATGTTCTAGACATGGCAGTTGGTGTAATTATTGGATCAGCTCTTACTTCGATAGTGTCTTCAATATCTAATGACATTATTATGCCGATTGTTGGAATTGTAATTGGAGGAGTAGATTTTACTTCCCTTTCAGTTGTTGTTGGGGGCGCAACCGTAAGGTATGGTGCTTTTATCCAAAATATTGTAAACTTCTTATTAATTGCTCTTTGCGTATTTATTTTCATTAAGGTACTAAATAAGCTTACATCATTTCGTTTCAAGACTGAACCAGAAGCTAAAACAAAAAAGGATCCTTCGGTGGAGCTTCTTAAGGAGATTAGAGACCTCCTAGTAGAGAAGAATGCAGAGTAGATATTGAAGGCGATGCTCCATGTACTCGTATAAAAGAAATATCTAAATCATAGATTGGAAGTGGCAAAATGGGTATTATAATTATATTCTTGGTTGCATTATTTATTTTTATTGGTATAGCGCTTGTGGCATCTTCTCAAAGTCCAGAACAGCCAGAGCAAAAACCGGACATAGAAGATGATCTTATTGATTATCTCGTTCTCAATGATTTGGATGATAAAATCAATGGGGATCATAAGTAATAGAAATTAAAAATTGTTTTAATATAGGGTTAGAAAGAAAGGAGAGCGAAATAGTATGAACATTTCGTATATAGGACACTCATGTTTTAAACTTGAAAGTGATGGTTGCTCGATTATTATCGATCCTTATAAGGATGATACAGTGCCAGGCTATGAGAATATTGTTGATGAAACAAATATGATCCTTTCAAGTCATGATCATGATGATCATAAGGGGGCATCCGGGGTAAAAGTAGTTGATGTTCCAGAAGGAAAGACCTGGCCGTTTGAAATTACCGTGATTGATTCCTTCCATGATACCGAACAGGGTGCAATTCGTGGGAAAAATAAGATTCATATCATCAGTGATGGAAAGACAAAGGTAGCACATCTTGGAGATATTTGTTGCGAATTAACTCCAGAACAAAAGCAGATGTTGTCTAAACTAGATGCTGCTATGATTCCGGTTGGTGGAAAGTATACTTTGGACGGAGCAGAGGCAAGAGCATTGCTTGTAGAAATCGATCCTAGAATTTCAATTCCAATGCATTACCATAGTGAGAAGCATGGCTTTGGATTCCCAGATTTGGCAGTTCTTAGAAGATTCACCTCACTTTGCTCAAGCGTGGTGGAGTTAAAGACAAGCACTATTGATGCTGCTGATGAATTTGCTGGAGCTATCGTAGTGCTGAAACCAAGAAATTCATAATGCTTTGAATCGAGGCTTTACTTAACAGATAAAATGGATAGCACCATTGTGGTTGCTTTCAAAAATATAAAGAGTGCGGTCAACAATCATTGACCGCACTCTTTAATTAAACTTAATAAAGAATTTTTATATTATAGTACTCTTGTTCTAACTACGCAGTTGCAGTTGTAAATCTTATCACAAGAATCCTTAACAACAGCAATTGCATAACCGTTGTCGCCTCTCTTGCCGCCAGCAAAATCAACTAGGCAATCTCCATAGAATTCTTTAATCTTATCATCAGCAACATTCTCGCATTTGTAAAGAATGCAAATTCTCTTTGTTCCTTCATGAACAGGGCAGCTTACAGCTGGGTAGTTAACTGAACACTTAATGTTTCCATTCTCGAAGTAGTCCATAAGCTCTTCTGCCGCCATAACAGCACAGTTGTCTTCAGCTTCTTCAGTTGATGCTCCAAGATGTGGAGTAGCAACAATGTTTGCATGTCCCTGAAGTTCTGATGAAGCAAGGTCTGTCATGTACTTTCTAATCTTACCAGACTCTACTGCTTCAATAATATCAGTAGGTACAATTAGGTCAGGTCTAGCGAAGTTAAGGAGAATTACACCATCCTTCATATTAGCAATGAGCTCTTTATTAATAAATCCTTTAGTTGATGGTAGTGATGGTACATGTACTGAAATATAATCACAAACCTTTACTAGTTCTGGAATGCTATCATAAATCTCACAAGGAGCTGTTAAGATTGGGGATGGCTTGAATGCGTCGTTACCAACTACTGTCATTCCTAGAGCATATGCTGCGTTAGCAACCTTTGCTCCGATTGCACCAAGACCAATTACTCCAAGAGTTTTACCTGAGATTTCTGTTCCCTTGTAGTTCTTCTTACCTTTCTCAACTTGCTCAGCAACATCACCGTCAAGTGATTCGGCCCAGTTAATTCCTTCATACATATTACGAGCACCCATAATCATTGCTCCAATAACGAGTTCCTTAACTGCATTTGAGTTTGCTCCTGGGGCATTGAATACAACGATACCTTTGTCTGAACACTTATCTACAGGGATGTTGTTTACTCCAGCTCCAGCTCTTCCAATTGCAAGAAGATTATCTGATAGTTCCATGTCGTGCATCTTGAAACTTCTAACGATAATGCCTTCTGCCTTATCTACATCTTCAACTAGCTCATATCTTTCAGTCAGCTTGTCTAGACCTACTTTTGAAATGTTATTTAATGTACCGATATTGAATTTGTCCATTTAATGAACCCTCCTAGATATTACAAATATATTAAATGCTTAATTAGTATATCATTCAAATATGGGCAATTACAACCGAAGAAATCTACTTGTCTAGGAAATATCAAGTTTTGAGGTGGGGGCGGCTATTTACTTTAAAGGCGAGTTCAAGTATAATTTTAAAAGAAAATATTTTTAAATTATTTGGAGGTTAAACCAATGGGTTACGATCGCGTTTATAATTTTTCAGCAGGTCCATCAGTACTTCCTGTTGAGGTTTTGGAAAAAGTAGCAGCTGATATGCTCAACTACGAGGGCTCTGGACAGTCTGTAATGGAGATGAGCCATAGATCAGCTGATTATAAGAAGATTATTGAGGATGCTGAGCAAGATCTTAGAGATCTTATGAACATTCCTGATGACTATGCAGTTCTCTTTCTACAGGGTGGAGGAACACTTCAGTTCTCCATGGTTCCACTAAATCTTCTTAATGGAACAAAGAAGGCTGACTATGTAGTTACTGGTCAGTGGGGAAAGAAAGCTTTCCAGGAAGCACAGAAGTTTGGTGATGTAAGAGCTCTTGCTAGTTCTGAAGATAAGACATATTCATATATTCCTAAGTTTAATAAGGAAGATATTAGAGATGATGTTGACTATGTACATATTTGCTACAACAACACAATCTTTGGAACACACTACAATGAACTACCAGATGTTGGAGAGCACCTACTTGTTGCAGACATGTCATCATGCATCCTTTCAGAGGAAGTAGATGTAACAAAGTTTGGTCTAATTTATGCTGGAGCACAGAAGAATGTTGCACCTGCAGGAATGACAATTGTAATTGTACGCAAGGACCTTCTTGGAAATTGCCAGGAGAATACTCCTGTTTATCTTGACTACAAGATTCATGCAGACAAGGGCTCAATGTATAATACACCTCCTTGCTTCACAATATATGTAGCTGGTCTCGTATTTAAGTATCTTAAGAAGAACGGTGGAGTTAAGGCTACTCATGAGAAAGATGTTGTCAAGGCTCAGAAGATTTATGATTTCCTTGATCAGTCAGGCCTATTTAAGGGAACAGTTGAGAAGGAAGACAGATCTCTTATGAATATCACTTTCGTAACAGGAGATCCTGACCTAGATAAGAAATTCATTGCTGGAGCAAAAGAGCGTGGAATGGTTAATCTAGCTGGTCACAGAGTTGTAGGTGGTATGAGAGCAAGTTGTTACAATGCTATGCCTGAAGAGGGCGTAGATGCACTTGTAGCTTATATGAAGGAGTTCGAAGCTGAAAACAAATAATTCAAGTAGAGTTATTAATAAGACGAAAAAGTTGGTGGTGGCCATCGTAGCAATGCTTATGGCATTAGTACTGATGTCCACCATTAGTTTTGATATTTTTGCCGCTGATAGTAGTTCAGAAGAGACTGACAATAGCAACACAAATAGCACTGAAACGGTTGCTGTTCCCGAGGTTGCTGCAGGTGGCGCTATTGTGATGTCTGCATCCACAAGCCAGGTTGTGTATTCTGCACATGGAGACCGCAAATTGCAACCTGGAGGTCTTACAAAGATTATGACAGCCATGATTGTAATAGACAGCATGCATAGTACAAAAGAATATAATAATAAAATTGAAATTTCTGCTGATATGGCAAGCAGAGATCCTAATCTACCAGAAGCTGGGACAAAAGTTAGCATTGACGAGTTTATCTATTATATGCTTGCAAAAAATTCTGATGTTGCAAATGAGATTCTCGTCGAATATGCGGCATCTTCGTCAGATGTATTTGTAAGTATGATGAATTCTAAAGCTGCAAACATCGGACTAATGAATACACAGTTTGCAAATACAAATGGAGCCTACAATGCTAATCAGTATTCCACAGCTGTAGATATGGCAGTTATTGTTCAAACAGCTTTGCGATATGAACATATTAGAGATGATTTATTAGAAACCGAAAAAGATGTTGATTATAAGTATATGACGGGGTCGGTTAAAAGTAATATGACTGAACCTGTGGAATCAAGTCAGTACCTTGGACTGTCTTCAAAGGATGATATGCAACTGATTACTGTTTTGCTTGAGGAACCTGAAGAGAATAGACAGGCAGATGCTGCAGCTATTACTAAATATGGTTTTAAGACAGTCACAACTAATGTCCTTGTATCTGCTGGCAAGAAAGAAGGAACAGCAAGAGTGCGTAATGGAAACATTACACATGTCAAAGCATATACAGCTACAAAAGGGTTTGCTTATGTTCCTTCAGAAGGAAGCGACTCGCTAATTAAGACAAAAGTAGTAATGGATGAGAATCTTGTCGCTCCATTAAAAAAAGGAGCTAAGGTCGGCGAATATCAAATCTATGTAGCAGATGAACTAATTGGTACAGTAGACTTAATTACAAAAAATGAAGTAAAGAAAGGATGGTTCCTTTCTTCAATATATATTTCAAATCTTACAACTGTTGTCATTGCAACAATTATTGGCTTGGTTATTCTAATTTTCTTGAGAATTGTTTACGTTCAAAGAAGGCGAAAGAAGCGTATAGCTATAAAAAGAAGACAAAAAGCCAGAGAACTGGCTATTCAGCAGAAAGAACTCGAAGAGGATAGACGGAGAAGGGGCTGGGATTTATAACAGAGTAAAATGAGTTTTATTATTCAAGAAGAATTAAAGAAACTTCCAACTTCGCCTGGAGTATATTTGCATAAGGATAGTCTTGGAGAAATAATTTATGTTGGAAAGGCGATTAATCTAAGAAATAGAGTTAGACAGTATTTCCGGAAGCAAGATGATCCAAAGGTAAAGGCTTTAGTCTCAAACATAGCTGAATTCGAATATATAAGCTGTGCTACCGAGATGGAAGCTCTCGTTTTGGAGTGTAATCTTATAAAAAAATATATGCCTAAGTATAATATTTTGCTTAAGGACGATAAAAGCTATCCGTATATCAAGGTTACAACGGCTGAGGATTTCCCGAGAATCTTCAAAACCCGAAAACTGATACATGATGGGAATACCTATTTTGGACCATATTCCGATGTAAATGCAGTTACTGAAATCATCAAAATGATTGACGAGCTGTATGTCTTTAAAAAATGTTCAACGCTCTCTTTTCATGAGGGAGTTCGACCATGCTTAAATTATCACATCGGGAAGTGTAAAGGCATATGTATAGGTGCAGCTGATTCAGCAGAGTATCAAGCGAACATAAAGGAAATCATTGATGTCTTAAATGGCAAAGATTCAGAACTAATTGCGCTTTTAGAGAGGAAAATGTACGAGGCTTCAGATAAGATGGAATTCGAGTCTGCTGCAAAGTATAGAGATTACATTGATGCATTAAAGAAACTTAGCGAAACTCAGCGTGCGGCGATGGTCAAGGAAAGAGATGTCGATATTCTTATACCTATTATAACTTTGCAAAATGGAATTGTAGTCCAATATACGGTTCGTGACGGAAAACTTGTGGGTCGAGAGGTCAACTATCTACGAGATGAGGGGGCAATTAACAGCGACTCTGAAAGAAAAGATTTAGTTGAAGCTTTTATCAAGCAATTCTATGCATCATCGAGAAGGTTGCCAAAAGAAATTCTGCTAAACGTAAATGTGTCAGATGCTGAACTAATAACGGGCTTTCTAAATCAGATTAATGAAACGAACGCGAGTGAGGGTTCAGATAATTATCATAAAACTAAATTGCATTTCCCTGAACGAGGGGAGAAAAAAGATCTTCTTCAACTTGCAATTGCAGATTCAATTGAGCTTGCAAAATCTCTAGATGAAAGAGCTACAAGGGAGAAAGAGAGAGTTGCTGCTTTAAGAGATGAAATATCTACACTAATTGAGAAGTGTTGCGAGCTAAGCGTTATGGTTCCTCAGCTTATTTCGGAAGATGATGAGAGAGAATACAGAGTTGAAGCATTTGATATTTCTAATCTGAATGGACTGGATACTGTTGGAGCAATGGTTGTGTATGAAGGTCGCAAGGCAATTAGGGATGACTATAGAAAATTCAAAATTCGAACAGCTGCAAACGGAGATGATTATGCAAGCTTGCAAGAAGTAATCTACCGTAGACTAAAAAGACTTAAGAATAGAGATGACGGATTCGATAATCCGCCAGATATAATGTTTATCGACGGAGGATTAGGTCAAGTTCATGCGGTAAGAACGGTAATGGATGCATTCGGCATATTGATTCCTGTAGTTGGGCTTGCAAAGGATAATGCGCATAGAACGAGAGCCATAGTTTTTGAAGATGGTTCAGAGATAGACCTTAAAACAAATAAAATGCTTTTCAGTTATGCCGGTACAATTCAAGAAGAGGTCCACAGATTTGCAATTACTTTTATGCGTGGAGTTAGAAGCAAACAAATGCTGAAGTCTGCACTAGAAGACATACCTGCGATTGGCCCTAAAAGAAGAACGAATCTTCTTAAACAATTTGGTTCGATCGATGCAATTAAAGTAGCTGACTACGAGTCTTTGATGGAAACTCCGGGGATGAATTCTAAGGCGGCAGAAAGCGTTATGGCATTTTTCCAAGAAATTGAAGAGAAGAGTAAATAGCTTGATATAAAGGTTGGTTCGTGCTATATTTAGCACAGTATTATTTCTTATAAGATAAGGAGAGGTATTATGTCAGACGAAATTAAGGATACTATGGATACAGAAGATGATATCATTACTCTAGAGTTCGATGATGATACAGCTGTAGATTGCTATGTTCTTGGAACATTTGAGCTTGATGGCAAGGAGTATATTGCACTTGAGCCACAGGACGACACAGAAGAGGTTTACATCTATGGATACAAGACTGTAGCCGATGATGAATTTGAACTTGTAGACATCGAAGACGATGCTGAGTTCGATAAGGCTGCTGCAGAATTCGACAAGATTGTTGAAGAAATGGAAGCAGAGTAGTCCACTCTAGATACTTGGTTTATAGACTAAGACTATAGCAAGAATGGACAAGTTTAATAACTTGTGTAAAACAAAGGCGTACCAATATATTGGTACGCCACTATTTGCGGATGTGGCGGAATTGGCAGACGCGCACGGTTCAGGTCCGTGTGAGTAACTTCGTGAAGGTTCGAGTCCTTTCATCCGCACCACTTTT
>JAAZHB010000230.1 GCA_012510935.1 Clostridiales bacterium | reverse complement strand
TGTGCGTGTGCAAAGGCGCGTGCTGAAGAGGCATATAAATGGAACAAGGAAAAAAATTAACGAAAGAACAGAAAGACAAGCTGATTGAGGAGACCTTGAGGAAATGGCAAACTCTTCAAGAGCAGTCAGAGGAAGTCGCGACAGACGCAAATGAAGGCAGTCTGTCTTTTGATGCGGAAAATAAAGAAGATTCTAAACAGGTTGCAAATGCTAAAACTGAGAATGCAACACCTCTAGCGAAGCTAGAAGAGAAGGCTGTGGCAAATGCAAATACAAGTGCCGAAGGAGAGTCCGGGCAGCAACTCGAAAAGAAGGCTAATAGGAGAGAGAAGAAAAAGGCTCATAGTGATAAGGTTCTTAACGAGAAAGCAAAGGCTAGAAAAGACAAAAGAGCGGCAAAGAAAGAAAGCCGTCATAAGAACAGAGCGGCTATCCTAGCAGCGAATGGAATTACAGGAAACAGTGATTCTGATAGCAAGAAGAAGGCAAAGGGCTTCATGAAAGTCATAGTACCTTTCCAGAAGTTCTTCGACCTTATCGGAACAGGCATAATGTGGATAATTATAGGACACGATTGGCTCTTTGGAAAACTTGATAATTTCATTATAGAAAGTGCAAAGAGTTTTTATGGCGAAATAGTACGACTTATATATAGCTACAGACATTCTAGAAGAGAAATCTGGAATGATATTTTTGCCGTATTATTGCTATCATGTTTTCTTCTTCTGGTTTTCGACAAATCAACTGTTTACGAATATGCTTATAATGGCCGAGTTTTAGGGTATGTAGACAATCAAGAATATGTAACTGACATCCTAGATGTTGCTGGCGACAGTATGTCAAAGAATAACGACCTAGATGTTAGCCTAAAGGCAGATGAGAATGTTACATTTACAAGAGTTCTCGCAAAGGATAGAGCTGTCGACACATCAGACCAAGCTGTTAATAAGTTTGCATATATGACAGACATTGATGTACAGGCTTACGGAATTTACGAAAATGGAAATTTTGTTACAGTTGTAGAGAGCGAGCCGGGAGCAGCAGGCGTTCTTAATTCGACAAAAGCTAAGGAGAGCATTCCAGATGAGGGAATGACTCTAATTAGCGCTGATTTTATCAACGAGATTGAGATTAAGCCGATAGATATCATGCTGACAAGTATACAAAGTAATAAGAATGCGATTAAGCAGATGACTGAAGGCGGAACCTTCACTATCAAATATATTGCAAAGCAGGGAGATACATTATCATCTATTGCTAATATCTACAGTGTAAGTACAGATGATCTATATGACGCGGATAATGAGAAGCAACTAAATTCGGTAGAAATGGATGATCTGATTACAATAAGAAAGAATGTTACACCTGTTCAGGTTGAGATGGTTGAAAAGGGTACAATGACAGAAGTTGTTAAGTTCGAGTCATCTCAGGTAGAGACAGCGGATCTATATATCGGCGAGACTATGGTTCAGCAAGAGGGTGTCGACGGTAAGAATGCTATTACAGGTAAAGTAACAAAGGTTAATGGCGAGATTACGGCGAAAGACCTCACTAAGTCCGAGGTAATCACTGAAGTAGTCAACGAGATTGTCCTAGTTGGAACAACTAAGAAACCTGCTACGGTTGCAACAGGAGTATATGGTATGCCAATCAGAACATACATTATCAGTTCTGAGTTCGGATACAGATGGGGCCGACAGCATGAAGGTATTGACTTTGCGGCTAGCACAGGAACTCCAATCTATGCAGCAGATGGAGGAACTGTAGAAATTGCAGGTGTATATGGTGGATATGGATACACCGTCCAGATTAACCATGGTAATGGTTCAATTACAAGATATGGACACTGTAACGAACTATATGTATCAGTAGGCGACAAAGTTGCTAAGGGCGATAATATTGCTGCAGTAGGAAATACCGGAAACTCAACAGGCGCTCACTTGCACTTTGAGATTAGAGTGAATGGAACCGCAGTGGATCCAGGCCCAATTCTAGGAGTTTATTAATAAGAAAAGGACAGAGCGGATGGCCTCGGTGCCCATCCTGCTCTGCGTTGCATAGTTGTAAGCGCGAATGTAAAAATGCTTGTGGAGGCAAATCCTTCAGCGTACTTGTGAGAATTGTAGAAAGGAGAGTAGTCAATGGCACATAAAAAATCTCGTGACATAGAAGAGAAGAGAAAGAAAATGCGTCTAAAAGCTCAGTCTCCTCACCGCAACAATCGCAAAAGAAAATGGATAATTTTTGCAATAGTTGTTTTTATATTTCTCTTTGTGGGAATGAGTGCAAAGAACATTATTGAGCTCTCTCTTGAACAGTCAAAGCTCAAGGCCCAGCAGAAAGAACTAACTGCCGAGAGAGATGAATTGAAAGCAAAGCTCAAAAATATTGACACTCCAGAATATACACAAGATGAGGCAAGGAAGAAACTTAGACTTGTGTTGCCGGATGAAATATTATTTATTTTCAAGGATGACAAAGATTCATCACAAGAGGGAAAATAGAGAATGGATAAAATCAAAATAAACGAAGCAATTATTGTTGAAGGAAGAGA
>JAAZHB010000229.1 GCA_012510935.1 Clostridiales bacterium | reverse complement strand
TAATAAGGCAATGCCTTGCAGCGTCGAAGAGTTGTTTTCTGGGAATCGTCCTGAAGGTTTTCAAAACAATTGGACTACAGATAATCAGGCCGAGGTGTTAGTGGACGAGATAATATCCCCTGAATACATTCTTAGCGTGCAATTTCCGTTAGAGGGCAAGAAACCTTCTGATTGTATAAGTCAATCTTTTAATGAAACCAAGAAAATCATTGAGCAAAATAAATTGAGTGCCAAGCTGGTAATTAATCATGAAAAGTTTGCTTGGAACTCACTTGCTGCTGGTTACGGACAAGCCAAGACTTACTCTGCATTCTTTGAATCGTGGAAAGCAGACTTCACTGAATACGAGCAAATTGTAAAAGTTATCGATGAGTACAAATGGTCTACAAAATTTGATTCTATTGCTGTTGCCAATAATGAACTAGAGAGAGTAAATAAGAATCTCTGTTCGTTTAATAGACGCAATATTGCGAGATGGCAATTGGAGTATTATCGCCCAAGCGATGCCCCAATCCGTACAGATAATGAATTGTCTGCATTATCTGTGATGGAAAAGATAATCTTAAGAGGAAGAATAACAACTGTTTCACGTTCGCTTGAAAATAGTATAGAAGGTAGCTTTGTTAGTATTGCTCACCAAATTCAAGCTGCTGTTATTGAATTGGTTAAATTTCAAAAATTAAGACCGGCTATGAAGATATTTGTTGATGAAACTATACCATATTCTGTAGTGAAGAGTTCAATTGATGACATTAGAGAGCTTTCTAGTAATGTATGTTCACTTTATGACTGTAAAGATTTTCTTGAAGATATTATTACTGTAACGGATATTAAAGAGGCTGATTTAATAATTAGTAATAGTGTCATACATCATAATCTCGAAAAAGTAACCGCACTTATAACAAATTTGAACGATGAACAAGATATTATTGATTTTGATTTTATTCGCGTTCAAAATCCCGTAACGCTCAATATACAGAATGATATCCTAAAATATTTATTAGGATACATTTTTGGGTTCGACGAATTTAGGGAGAATCAGATTGATGGTATCCTTCGGGGTTTAACACGGCAAGATTCAATTGTTCTCCTGCCTACAGGAAGTGGAAAGTCAGTTGTATTTCAATTGTTATCACTCATAACGCCTGGAGTAGCTATCGTTGTATCGCCGATCATTTCACTAATTGAAGACCAAATTATTAACTTATACAACAAGGGGATAGACAGGGTCACAGGCATAAGTAGTGCAATGGATACAGATGATAGAGATTTTGCAATAGACGGCATTACAAAAGGACAGTTCATCATCAGTTACGTCTCCCCAGAAAGATTTCAAAATGCTGGATTTATTAACTCAATCCAATACTATACAAACACGAACATTATCTCGGTAGTTGCTATTGACGAGGCTCATTGCGTCAGTGAATGGGGACATGACTTCCGTACGGCATACTTAGGTTTGGCTCAAACTTGCAGAAGGGTATGTAAAACAGGTAATGCTGTGCCGCCTTTACTTGCATTGACAGGAACTGCTTCGGCAAGTGTGCTTCGTGATATGCAACATGATCTTGGAATTATCGGTGATGAAGCAGTCATTCAGCCAAAAAGCTATGATAG
>JAAZHB010000228.1 GCA_012510935.1 Clostridiales bacterium | reverse complement strand
CCAAAGGTCCAACATAATCAGCAATTTCTGAAATTAGCTTGAAGAGTGAATCGTCCTTTGTATCGAAAACATTTTCTAGAGTAAGATATGAATAGTTTGCTCTTAGTTGAATCTCATGACCTTTAAATCTATCAAGGAATGTTAGCAGCATTTCTTTAGTTGTCTCTTCTCTAGCATCCTCAAATACTACGCAGTTAATTCTATGTCTGAAATTAAGTAGGTCAAAGATTGAATCATAACATTCTTTAACATAGTGCTTAAGATGACGGGATACATTCATGCAACTAATTTTATCAGAAAATCTATTCAGGTATGATGCAACTTCTTCAATGCTTTGGTTATCATCAACGGGTAGGGTAGTATTAATATAGAGATGATGCCCTTCCTCAACATGAGCAATAATATCACCTAAAGCATCAAGCTCTGCAAGTGGTTCGCCTCCGGTTAACACAATGTCATTATGGGGAAAAATTTTATTCATTAAATCCAGTGACTTATAGCATCTGTGCAAATCGAACTTAGATGTATCACGGTATTCCTGTTTATTTACACAAAATGGGCACGCATTCTTACAGTCATAAGGTACAAACATGGTTACTGTTGGGCCAGCTTTAGCAAATTCTTTCATAATTTTCTATTCCTATATCCTATTAAATGTATTTTTATAAATTGTGTATATTATAACATTAGAACACTTGTTTGTAAATGAGAAGAGCAATAGTGTTAATTTTGTAGCAAATTCAATTCCAATTTTATGTATATTTGTGTATAATATAAATAAGTAGTTTAAAGTGATGATAGAAGAAAGGATTATTAAATGATAAATACCCCCAAATCAACTCATCGCAAGTGTAATAAACTTGTCTGCTGGTTGGAGGTTTTCGCTCTAACTTTTATTATATGGTTAATAATGTCGGGCCAGTTCGAAACTAAGTTCATATTATTTGGGCTTGCTTCATGTTTTTTAATTGCGACTCTTTGTATTAGAGTATTAATAGTAGGTGGACTCAAGACTGAGAATACCTATTTTTTGTTAAATTTTAATCTTATAAGAATGATTCCGTATGCCTTTTGGCTATTTAAAGAAATTGTGAAATCGTCTCTTCATGTTTCAAGAGCAGTAATAAACCCAGATATGGTAGATGCATCTGTCTTATGGTTTAAGGCTGATTATGACAATCCTCTTGCGAGAGCGGTTCTAGCTAATTCAATTACGCTAACACCCGGAACCATAACTATAGATATCTTTGAAGATGGAATCTATTCGGTAAATGCTGTCACAAAGGCATCTAGAGATGAACTGCTTGATGGAACTATGCAGCATAAAGTTGCTTGGGTTTTCGGTGAGGAAATTGACTATAAAGTACTTGGCGTTGAAGATAAAGACGAGAATGAGAGGGGAGAGTAACATTGGTAATAGATTTTTTTTCAATTCTTTTATGGTTTATCTTGGCTCTTGTTCTTATCCAAGTGTTCTATGTTTTAACCAAGAAAGATGTTTATGATAAGCTGAATGGTTTATTTGCTATGAATACAAATATCGTGATTCTCCTTTTAGGAATAGGTTATGTAGAGGGCAGACTTGACATGTATATCGATATTGCGCTTAGCTATGCGATTCTAGGTTTTGTTATAACTGTAATTCTAGCTAAATATATTGGAGGACGAAAGAAATGACAGTTATACAAATAATAGCACTCATTTTGGCAATAACTGGGGTTGTTTTTCTTATGATTTCGTTGCTCGGACTGTTTAGATTCCCTAATTTCTTTACTAGACTCCATGCAACTGGAGTTGGCGACATCCTTGGAAGCTTTTTATTTATCCTATCTTTGATGCTCTTGAATGGAGCAAATCTTCTAACAATAAAGATTTTACTAGTATTTTGTTTCATAGCTTTCACGAATCCGTTTGGAACTAACATAATTATGATTGCGGCAGCTCATAAGAAAAATTATCTTGATTACAATGAAACAGAAGTTTTAGTAAAAGACGAGGAGGAGTAATGAATACAATTTTAATGCAAGCTTTAATGCTTGTTGCTCTGATTTTCATAACAATTAGCATTATTTGGGTAAAAGACTTAATGGTATGCATAGTTGAATACTGTGCATTCAGTTTTATTACTATGATGTTATACAATTTTATGGGAGCTCCGGATGTTGCTTTTACGGAGGCAGTAATTGGTGTTATTTCAACAATTATTTTCATTATGATGCTGAGAACTATTAACAGGCGGTGTAAGTAATGAAGAGAATTGTATCGGTATTATTCATAGTAGCAACTATTACAATTCCTTTTATTGGCTTTGATGTTCTACCTGAAATTGGTGATAATAATTCTCCTACAAATACTCATGTAGCTAAATACTATACTGAAAATGCTGTTGAGCAAACACATTCGCCAAACTTAGTTACTGCTGTAATTGTAGATTACAGAGCTTTTGACACCATGCTTGAGACAACAGTAATGTTCCTTGCAGGAGTGGCAGTAGTTCTTGTTCTGGCAGGAAAGCCTACAAAGGAAAGACGTTATTATGATCCAGACGAAGAGAAACAAACAGTGCTTCTCAAAGGACAGCCAATATACAGGTCTGTCAATAAGGATGTAATGATTAAAATTATCGAGCCTGCAATCCTGGTTTATGCAGCCGTTGTTCTTTTCCACGGTGAAATCAGCCTTGGAGGTGGATTTCAAGCAGGCGCACTGATTGCACTTGTATATCTATTAGATGCGATGGTTGCTCCTGAAACAAAACCGCTTATACGCGTTGATAAGAATCTTGGAGCTGCAATAGCAGGCTCAGGTCCACTTATTTATGCACTGACAGGAGTTGGTTCACTTGTTACAGGTGGACTTTTCCTTGAATTTAATAAGTTACCATTTAATGTCAGTAACGCAAATCTACATGCAATTGGAATTACACTTGTTGAAATTGGGGTTACTGTTGGAGTTGCGGCAACAATTATTACTATTATTGACGCTATTATGGAGAGGATTACTTTCGATGATGACAACTATTAATCTATTCTTGGCAACAAAAGGAATTTATATCCTTACAATAATACTTCTTGCGCTCGGACTTGCAGGGATTATTGTGTGCCATAATTATATGAAAAAATTAATATGTATGAATATTATGCAAGTTGCAACTATCTTCTTATTCCTGTGTTTGGGTCAGAAAGATGGCGCAACAATCCCGGTTGTAATGGAGGGCTTGCTTGGTAAGATCGAGTATATGAATCCATTACCACATGGCCTTATGCTGACCGCAATTGTAGTCAGTTTGGGTACTACCGGCTTGGGACTTTCGTTACTTCTACGAATTAAAGAGAAGTATGGAACTATTGAAGAAAAAGAATTAATTGAGAGGGAGAAAGAGATTTAATGATGACACAATTACCGGTTTTGATAATTATCTGTCCATTAATAGCATCTCTAATGAGTCTGCTTCTTGGAAGAATAAATCTAAATCTAAGTAGAATAATAACATTTGCAGGGATTTTAGCTTCACTTGTATTCTCGACAGTGCTGTTGTATGAAGTAGTAAATAATGGAACTGTTTATTATTGTATGGGTGGGTATGAAAGGCCAATTGGAATTGAGTTTGCAATTGACTCATTAAGCGCTGTTCTTTTAGTTCTTATCAGTCTATTTGGCTCATTAACTTATATGTTTACTACACCTATTTATTTAACTGATGATAAAACCTTGCTTGCAGGAACAAATGGCATTTTAGGACTTTTGGTTGTTGGAATGCTAGGGATGACGGCAACAGGGGATGTATTTAACCTTTATGTTTTCTTAGAAATTACTTCATTATCTGCTTATTGTCTGATTTCACTAGGGGGAAGTAAAGGTGTTGTTGCTGCATTCAGATATATGCTTGCAGGAACAGTTGCTGCAACTTTCTATCTGATTGGTGTTGCTATTCTTTATGGTGCAACAGGAACATTAAATATGGCCGATATGGAACAAATTCTTAATGATCGGCAAAATGATGTTCAGATGCTCATAGCAATGATATTCTTTATTGGTTCTTTTGGGATTAAAATGTCGCTGTTCCCATTCCATGCATGGCAGCCATCTGCTTATACTCATGCAGAATCTGGCTCAAGGCCTTTAATTGCTGGAGTAATGGGCAAAATTCCTGCTTATGGATTATTCAGATATTTATTTTGCATCTTTGGAACCGACTTCAAATACATGAAATATTTCTTGACAATTTTGGGCATTCTATCTGTTGGAGCGATGCTTTATGGTTCGATTAGAGCTATGGCACAAAAAGATCTTCGAAAGATGTTAGCATATTCGTCTGTTGCTCAAATTGGATATATAAGTCTGGGGTTTGCAATTGGGACTCCAATTGCGCTTGCTGGTGCCTTCTTACATCTTATTGGGCATGCGTTTATGAAGGGCGGCATGTTCTTTAGCGCAGGAGCAATTAGAGCAAAATATGGAAGCCTTAAGCTTGATAACTTGGGATATATTTATAAGAAAATGCCAATGACCGCAGCATTACTGGTTATCGCTGCATTATCAATGGTTGGCATTCCACCAACAGTTGGATTTTTCAGCAAATGGTATCTAGCATTAGGGGCTGTATCAACACAACATTTTATATATCTGGCTGTACTTGTAATAAGCAGCTTATTAAATGCAATTTATTTCTTCAAGCTTATTGAGAAAATATTTACTAGTGAAGATAAGCATGCTCCATCTAAAATGGAAAAAAGTGCCACAAGTTTACCCTTATTAATGCAAATTCCTATTATTGTTTGTTTCTTGGCAATTCTTTTAATCGGAATTTTCAATGTTAAAATCGTCGACATCCTTCTTATAACATTAGAGGGGGTGGCTTTGTAATATGGATTTATTAAATTTAAGCTTTCGCCCATTACTTGCAATACTAGTATCAATGATTGCCGCGGGCATTATTTATACTAGTGGCGAGAAGATAAGCCAAAATGCTAGAGAATCAATTACATTTATTGCCGCATTTATAAAGGCAGGCTTAGTATATTCACTAATTCCAGCGGTTTTGGCGGGAAAAACAATTGAACTAACATTGTTTAAAATAGTTGAAGGTGTCGACTTCGCGTTTAAGGTCGACTCAGCAGGCTTAGTATTCGCTTGCGTAGCATCTACCTTATGGATAGTTACTTCAATGTATTCAGTTGGATATATGAGAGGCCATGGGGAGAAAAATCAGACCGGATACTATTCATCATTCGCAATATGTCTGTCTGCTGCTATTGGAATTTGTTTTGCTGCAAATCTGTTAACTTTTTTCATCTTTTTTGAATTATTAACGGTAGCAACATATCCGCTTGTTGTACATTACAGAGATGAAGAGGGACTGCGTTCAGGAAGGAAATACTTAGCGTATACTCTTATTTCTGGGCAGATTTTCTTCGCTGGAATTATGATTGTTTATTATGTTGCAGGAACTCTTGACTTCAAACCAGGAGGTTTTCTTACAGAAGAGATGCTACCATCGCCTCTAGCATTTGCAGTTTTCTTTATGATGTGTGGTGCAGGAATGGTAAAAGCTGGTGTAATGCCACTGCATAGCTGGCTTCCAGCTGCAATGGTTGCACCAACGCCAGTAAGCGCCTTGCTCCATGCTGTGGCAGTTGTTAAGGCGGGAGCTTTTTGCCTATTTAGAGTTGTTCTCTATGTATTTGGGCCGGACCTTGCTAGATCTTGCTATGGGACTAAAGTCCTTGGGTGGATGGCTATAATTACTATTATTGTTTCATCACTTATTGCGATGAGAAAAGATAATTTAAAGGCGAGATTAGCTTTCTCAACAATTGGACAATTGTCTTACATTGTAGTAGGGATCTGCATTCTGAGCCCTTCAGCGGCAACAGGAGCATTGTATCACATTGTTGCGCATGCTTTTATGAAGATAACTCTCTTTATGGCGGCAGGAGCAATTTTCGTTTCAACACATAAGAAAAACATATCTGAAATGGTTGGTATCGGTAAAAGAATGCCTATTACGATGACAGCGTTTACTGTTGCATCTCTTGGTGTTGCTGGCTTTCCGGGGCTTGTGGGTTTTGTAAGTAAGGCAAGTATTATCTATGGAACCGTGGAAGTTGGTAAGCCATTATTTGCTGCAACATTTATTGCCAGTGGGTTATTAGCTTTAACTTACTTGATGCCAGTAGTGTATATGGCATTTAAGAGCGATGCAAATAATCCGGAGTTTGCTACTTATGGAGAGGCAAACAAGGCAATGCTAATTCCTATTGTTATTACAGCTTGTATTTCTATTATTCTTGGTTTCTGTCCTAATTTTGCACTTCATTTATATGATTTAGCATGCATGGCAGGCAAGAGTATATTTATGTGATTGGGGTGTCAATGATGATGATTTTTATAAAATATTTAATAATTTCATTTGTCAGTGCAGCTGCTCTGATCGTAATAAGTAAAATAATAATGTCAGCATTTTTGAGAAAAGATTTGAATTATTATGAGGCGCATGAGGCTATAGAAGAACAGGAAGTTTTGGATAAAATGAACGAATATTCACATTCTTTAGACAAAAATAGTCAGGAGGAACATTAATGAGTAATACATTTTTTGAAATGATTCATCCTGGCTTAATAATGATAGCCGCAGGTTTGCTTATTATAGCTCTGCCTGAAAAAGTGAGACCATACATTCAGGTTGGAGGGCCATTGATAGCAGCAATATCCTTGTTCTTTATGAATGATCAGAGTTCGCTTATATACAATGTGTCTAGGACGATATCAATAGAATTTATTCAATTTGATAGACTTGCATACATTTTCATGTTAGCTTTTGTAATCATAGCTGTTTTAAATGCTATTTATTCATTGGGTGTGCAGAAAAAACTCGAAGCTGGAATGTCCTTAGTATATGCAGGTACTGTTATGGGAATTATTCTCGCGGGAGATTGTCTATCTCTGATAATTTTCTGGGAACTATCGGTGATTCCATCAACATATTTAATTTATTCAAGACATTGCAGGAAATCAGGCAGAGCTTCATTTAGATATTTACTTGTACATGCCTTTGGCGGCAACTTTATGCTCGTAGGTCTGATAATTTACATTTTCAACAAAGGTATGACAATTACAAATATTTCAAATGACTCTAATCATTTGTATTATTGGTTTATTCTGATAGGTGCTGCAGTTAACGCAGCCATACCTCCACTTAATTCATGGGTATCGGATGCATACCCAGAGTCTACAATTGGAGGAACCTTATTCTTGGCTTCATATACTACAAAGGCTG
>JAAZHB010000227.1 GCA_012510935.1 Clostridiales bacterium | reverse complement strand
CAAAGAGCGGAACACTAAGAAGGAAGTGCGATAATGAAGGCCTTAAGGTCCCATATATCATTGGCGACAAGAAGCAACCTATCCGCCCTAAGAAGGCGGGTTCTTCTAAGAAGAAAAAGAAAAAATAATGATTGCGTGTTCTTGCGAACCTAGCAACTGGATTTCGATGAATGATTTGTAACCCTAATTAACGAACATTGCAAAACCTCTCCACTGGTTTTTGGACCAGTAGAGAGGCTTTTTTAATTGCTACATTCTATTTTTTAAGACTATTCTTTCTCGGCTTTTCCCTGCTTTAGCACAACAAGTGCACAGACAGAAATAGCCAAAAGTATCAACCAAGTTCCCATACCGGAAAGACCTTAGTTTCTTTCACAAATCCAGTGCTCAAGTCCGGTGAATCTCTCATCGCTCCTGTTATTATTAACCATCCAGCTGATATACTGCTCTGGTCCAACTAGAACAACTAGCTTCTTACCCCTTGTTATGCCTGTGTATAGGAGATTCCTTGTCATTAGCATTGGCGCAAATTTCCTCATCGGGATGATAATTGCGGGGAACTCATTTCCCTGGCTCTTATGAATGGTTATTGCATAGGCTAAATCTACTTCCTTAAACATCTCTCCCTCATAATCAATGTATCTATCATCGGATATCACCAGCATGCTTTTATCCATCATATTAACGGACTCAACATAGCCCATATCACCATTGAAAATCCCTTTTCCTAGTTCATAATTACTAGCATATTTCCATTCAGCCATGTAGTTATTGCTAAGCTGCATAACCTTGTCACCTTGGCGAAAACTAGTATTAATAACTTTCAATTCTGGGCTTCCAGCCATATTAGGATTAATCACATCTTGCATTACTGAGTTTAGGCTCGGAGCACCAAGAAGGCCTCTTTTGGTAGGTGTGAGAATTTGAATATCCTCTGGCCCATTGATGAAGTCATAATGGTCTTGCAGCCTGCCTCCAACAAGAGACTTGATTTCCTCCATGATTTCATTCTCACTATTCTTAGCAATAATGAAAAAGTCCCTATAATTTCTGCCCTCTCCTCTGTCAGGATATTCTCCCTCGTTGATTCTGTGGGCATTACTAATAATTAAGCTATCTTCTGCTTGGCGGTAAATCTGCTTGAGTCTGATTACCGGGAATCTGTCACTCCTGATAATATCCCTCAATACATTTCCTGCACCTACAGAGGGTAATTGATCTGCATCTCCCGTTATTATGAGCTTAGCCCCGCTCTTGATGGCAAGTAGCAGCCTATCCATCAAAAGAATGTCTATCATCGATGCTTCGTCAACAATTATTGCCATTTCATCAAGCTGGTTCTCTTGGTTCTTGCCAAACATCATAGCATCAGTTTCTGTAGAATAAAAATATTCAAGCATTCTATGAATTGTTTTCGCTGGTACTCCTGCAGACTCTTCCATCCTCTTCGCGGCTCTTCCTGTCGGTGCAGCAAGTGCAGTCTTAATCCCCAGTCTCTCCAGAATTCTAACAATTGTATTAATAATTGTAGTCTTTCCAGTACCAGGTCCTCCCGTAATAACTGTAACATTATTCTTAAGGGCCTTTGTTACGGCAATCTTCTGGTCATCCGAAAGTGTAATCCCGCCAAGTTTAGCCTCTGCATCATCAATCAGGTTATCTATCGTAGCCGGTATTGGCTGCCTTGGTGCTTCTGAAAGCCGCACCAAATTGTAAGCCGTTCTTTTCTCGGCCTCAAGGAAACTATAAATATAGACATATACCGACTCATCAATCGTTTCTGTCTGAATATCTCCCGCAAAAACCAGCCCCACTATGCCATCTTCTACGGTTTCTTCGCTAACATCTATGCTTTGCGCCACTCTTGATACAAGTTCAGCATACGGCATTAATGTGCTTCCGCTAACAGCCCATGCTTTAAGCGCACACTTAATTGCAGCCTCAATTCGTTTGGGTGAATCTGCCTCTATTCCGATATTTTCTGCAATTCTATCGGCTTGATTAAAGCCCATGCCTCTTATGTCCTCTATTAATATGTAAGGATTGTCTTTTATTATTCCTACAGAATCTGATCTATACATATTATATATTTTTACTGCATCGCTCATCTTTACGCCAAGCTTCTCAAGTTCTAAAGACACGTGTGCAAACTCGCGAGACTCCGCAAAAGAGTTCTTGATTTTTTCAAGAGATAGCTTTCCAATACCACGAACAGTGCTCAATTGATCTGGGTCTTCTTCCATTATTCTTAACGAATCTTCCCCAAATTTATCAATAATTAGCTTTGCCGTCTTTGGTCCAACACCTTTAATTGCTCCCGAAGCAAGAAATGCTTCGATTGCATCTACTCCCTCTGGAAGCTTCTCTGTATTTGTCGTAAAAGCAAACTGCTCTCCGTATTTCCTATGCACAACAAAATCCCCATCAAAGGAATATGACTTTCCTTCTTTAGGGTCATGCATGGCGCCTACAATTGTAATATTTCCTTCCTCAGTTTTCAGAGTCGCAATTGTATATCCATTCTCCGCATTATGAAATTTTACATAGCCTCGCTTGCCTTCAATTTGCATTATCTCTTAATTTACATCCCTCGTTACTAGCATCAGTACACAATCTAATTCGTATTAGAAAGTCTTCTTGTACAACCTTCTATTATCTAACTGGAAGACTCTCTCAGTAAACTCCCCTGGTT
>JAAZHB010000226.1 GCA_012510935.1 Clostridiales bacterium | reverse complement strand
TAGTTGTTGTCTCTGCTCCCGGAAGAAGATTCAAGGAAGATACTAAGATTACAGATTTACTGTATCTTGCACTTGCACATCTTAAGTACGATGTACCATACGATAATATCAAAGCGATGATTTGCGAAAGGTATTCTGAGATTGCTAAAGATTGCAACCTTGATGTAGATATTGCTTCGGAACTTGACGAGATTTTCTCAAAGATTGATAAGCGAACATCTGAAGATTTCCTTGCATCTAGAGGTGAATATCTTAATGCTAAGCTGATGGCTTCACACCTTGGATTCAAATTTGTTGACTCTATCGAGTGGATGACATTCAAATATGACGGCAAGGTTGACTACGAAGAGACCGAAAGAAAACTAAAAGAATTAGTTGATGTTTATGGCAAAATCGTAACACCAGGTTTCTACGGAAGCATGCCAAATGGAGATATTAAGGTTTTCTCAAGGGGCGGTTCAGATATAACTGGCGCAATTGCTGCGGCTTCTCTTGATGCTGATATGTATGAGAACTGGACCGATGTGTCAGGCATTCTGATGGTTGATCCTAGAATTGTTAAGAATCCTAGCACGATTGAAAAACTGACTTATGCCGAGCTTCGCGAAATGTCGTATATGGGCGCTTCTGTTCTTCACGAAAGTACGGTTTTCCCCGTACGCAAGAAGGACATACCGGTTAATATCAGGAATACGAATGACCCGTCAAATGCCGGTACTATAATTCGAGAGAGTTTTGACGACGAGTCTGACGACAGCAGATTCATAACAGGCATATCAGGCGTGAAGAATTTTGATGTTGTGAACATCTACAAGAGCAACATGGAGTCAAAGGTTTCTCTATTGCTAAAGGTTCTTAAGGTTTGTGAGAAATTCGAGATTTATGTTGAGAACATTCCGTCAGGTGTTGATTGCTTCTCTCTCGTTGTTCCCCAATCGAGCATTGATACCAAGCGGTATGAGTTTGTATCTGCGCTTAAGGAGGTTTGCGGGGACAGTACAATTAGTATCACAGAGGGCATTAGCCTTCTTGCTATTGTCGGTAGACAGATGGCATATAAAGAAGGAATTTCTGGTAAAATATTCAGTACGCTGGGCTCTAATCATGTTAATATTAGAACTATAGAGCAGAGCTCTGACGAAATCAGTATTCTCGTTGGAGTTGAGACCGCGGACTTCGAGACAGCTATACGCGTGTTGTATGAGAGTTTTGCAAAATAAGATAACAAGAATAGATTTAAAAACTTTAATTGATGTTTTAATAATAAAAAGAGGTTTAAAGATGAAGAAATATAATGTTGGCGTTCTCGGTGCAACAGGTGCCGTCGGACAGGAAATGATAAATGTTCTTGGCGAAAGGGACTTCCCTATTGGCGAGCTAAGGCTTCTGGCAAGTGCTAGAAGTGCAGGCAAGACAATAAGCACTCCTTTTGGCGATTGCGTAGTTGTTGAGACAAGCAAAGATGCTTTTGATGGCCTTGATATCGTTCTAGGTGCTTCAGAAAATAGTATTGCCCTTGAATTTGCACCCGCAATAAAAGCAGCTGGCGCGGTTTTCGTTGATAACTCGAGTGCATTTAGAATGGATACAAATGTGCCGCTTGTTATTCCCGAAATCAATCCGGAAGATGCCTTTAAGCACAATGGAATTATTTCAAATCCAAATTGTTCAACAATCATTACTTTGGTTGCTATCGCTGCTATTAACAAGCTTTCAAAGATTGAGTCTATCGTGGCTTCAACTTACCAAGCTACAAGTGGTGCAGGAGCTGCCGGGCCAAAAGAAATGTATGACCAGTCGAAGGAAATTCTTGATGCTAGAGAGCAAGGGAGAGCTGCTATAATTGAGCCTAAGGTTTTCCAGCATCAGATTGCATATAATCTGATTCCTCAAATTGGTGATTTTGATGAGGTAGGTTATTCTGCAGAAGAAATGAAGCTTCAGAATGAGGGTCGTAAGATTATGCACCTACCAGAGCTCAAGGTTTCTTGCACATGTGTAAGAGTACCGGTTGAGCGTTCTCACGCAATTTCTGCTGTTGTAGTAACTGCAGAAAAGCTTGACCTAGATGTTGTCAAAGACGCAATTTCAAAATCTGCTGGATGCAAGCTTTATGATAACGAAGATATGAAAGAATATCCTATGCCTTCTGTTACAAGCAACCAGGATATTGTATTCGTTGGCAGAATTCGCAAGGATTTGGTTAATGATAACGGAATCAATCTATATTGCTGTGGCGACCAGGTTCGTAAGGGTGCTGCAACTAACACAGTTCAAATTGCACAGCTACTTGCAACTGAATAAAAAGAATTAAATTGATGCCGCCGCCTGAAAAGTAGCGGCATCATAACTTTGTTATAGTAAGGAAGTGGAAAATGGATTTTATTAATTATGCTGACCCTAAGATTATTGATGCAGCTGTAAGGGATATCCAATCATATGGAATCAAAAACCCAGAGGTGGGAATAATCCTTGGAACAGGTCTTGGCGCCTATGCTGAAAATATTGAGAATCAAATAAGAGTACGCTACGACCACATCGTTGGTTTTGCACAATCTACTGTCGATAGTCATGCCGGAGAGATTATTTTCGGGGATTTATTTGGAAAGAAAGTAATTGTACTTTCAGGAAGGTATCATTTCTATGAAGGACATAGTATTCAACGAGTTGTTCTTCCCACCCGCGTCTTGCTCTCGCTGGGAATCAAAAGAATAATCATTACTAATGCTGCCGGCGCAATCAATGAGAGCTATACTCCTGGGGATTTAATGGTTGTAAAGGATCATATCAACATGTTTGGTACAAATCCTCTTATTGGCGAGAATCTGCCGCAATTCGGTTCAAGATTCCCTGATATGACTAACACCTATGATAAGAACCTGCGCAAGGAGCTTATCAAAAGAGCATCAGAGCAAGGTCTCAAATTGCAAGAAGGTGTCTACCTAGGATTGCCAGGCCCTAGCTTTGAAACTCCTGCTGAAATAAGAGCTTTTCGCACTCTTGGTGCTGATGCCGTCGGGATGTCTTCTGTTCCAGAAGCAATCGTTGCTAACAATGCCGGCATGGAGATAATTGGTATTTCATGCCAGTTAAATATGGCGGCTGGTATCCTGTCTGATGAATTGACTATACTCGATTTTGCTGCCGTTGCGGAGGATGCAAGAAAAGACTTCCGAAAAGCAATGGACATTGCTGTTTCACTGTAATATTATTATTGTAGAATAATAGTTTATATAGAGGATAAGAGGTAGTAAGATAATGGATAAAATGAATCACGAAGCAGCATGGCAAATACTTAACAACAATGTAAAAGGAGAGAACTACATCACTCATTCTTTGGCAGTAGAGGCAATTATGAAAGGTCTCGCTAAGAGATTGGCTCCAGATGAAGTTGAGTACTGGGGTGCAATCGGTCTTCTCCACGACCTTGATGAAGAGACTTGCCCTTGGAGAGATGATTTATCAACTCATGGTCCTACTTCAGCTAAGATGTTAAAGGAAGCTGGCTGGGATGATGAAGTTATGTTCAATGCAATCATGGCACATAACCCAATATGCGGTAAGAATCCGGAGACTACACTTGAGTATGCAATGATAGCAGCTGACCCAATGAGCGGTTTTGTTAAGGCGGTTGCCCAGATATATCCAGACAAGAAGCTCGCATCAGTTAAGCACAAGTCTGTTGCGAAGAGATTTAAAGAGACAAGATTCGCAGCTGGGGCTAACCGTCAATATATGATGGAAATTGAGAAAGTTGGCATTTCATTCGATGAATTTATCGATATCGCGATGGAATCTATGCTCGAAATTGCTGATGAAATCGATCTGTAAATCTAATAGTACAAATGCAATAAATTAAAAAATTTGAAAGAAGGAATAACATATGAATTATAAGCCGCAGGGCGTTTGCTCTCAGCTAATTACAGTTGAACTTAATGGAGATAAAATCAAGTTCGTAGAATTTTTCGGAGGCTGCGATGGCAACCTCAAAGCACTATCTAAGCTTGTTGTTGGAATGACCGTAGCAGAAGCAATTGAGAAGCTTCGCGGAATCACTTGTGGTTACAAGCCGACATCATGCGCTGACCAGCTAACCTACGCGCTTGAGAAAGCGCTCGAAGAAAGCAAATAAAGTAAAGGGGCCTATCATATCAGCATACAAGTGCATTGATAGACCCCTTTTTATTTAAATCTTAATAAAACATTACATAGTAGATTGGCAAATATGTGATTTTACCTTTACTAGATATCTGTCTTTCATTGCATAGTACAACTTATGTCCGTGTGCAATCCACTCGCAATATAGCTAATTCTATTATCTCGCACTAAGAACTTCAGCAATGTAAGCAAATGTGGATATGCCTGAATTTCATCGATTATGAAAATTTATGACATTTCAATATAGTTTATCGCTATTTTTTATGACATTTCAATTATTCGCTATCTTCTTCTTGCTTCTTAAATATTTGTGCAACAGTCTTAAGATGCTCTCTAATCGGCAAATGCTGCGGGCAGGACTCCTCGCAAGAACCACACCCTATGCAATCTCTTGCCTTTCCTTTTCCCGCAATGCTTCTTTCATAATAGTATTCTGAATTCCACCCTTTCTCTATGCTATGTATATTCATACATGAGAAAAGTGCTGGAATATCTATATTCATTGGGCAGCCTGCAACACAATATCTGCAACCTGTACATTGAATCATACTCATTTCATTAAAGACAGCAAGAACATCCTCAACAATAGAAATCTCTTCGTCATTCAGCTTACGGCAGTCTTTCATAACGGTAATGTTCTCATGCATATCCTTGACAGAGTTCATTCCTGAAAGAGTCATGTACACATTATCACAACCAGCCGCAAATCTTAGCGCCAGTTCTGCTGGGGTCTTATTAGTCCGTTTATCCACAATATACTTTGCTTTCTCAGGAAGTCTAGCAAGCATACCACCCTTGATTGGTTCCATAACAATTATTGGCTTCTCATGCTTACAACATACTTCAACACATCTGCCGCTTTGAATTGCTTCACTATTATAATCCAGATAGTTGACTTGCAACTGAATACACTCAAGCCATGGATAATCTGTAATTATTGAATCAAGCATTTCTGCAGTATCGTGGAAGGACAGACCAGCATGTCGAATCAAACCTTCTGCCTTTAATTCCCTTACCAACTCAAAGCAACCACAGTCTCTAAACTTATCGTAATTCCATCGATTTACTGAATGAATCAAGTAAAAATCAAAATAATCCACCCCACAGGCTTCAAGCTGTGACATAAAGAATGCTCTAGCGCTTTCCTTGCTATCGAAATAATCTGCAGTTAGCTTGTCAGTAAGAAGATATTGTGCCCTATCATATCTTGATGAAATAGCAGCCTTTACAGCAAGCTCACTTAATCCATCAAGGTATCCATGCGCTGTATCAAAATAGTTAAACCCGGCATCAATAAAGGCATCTGCCATCTCACTAACCTTTGCAACATCTACCGTTTTATCATCTAGCATCGGTAATCTCATCATCCCGAATCCAAAATTTCCGTTAATTTCTTCAAATGGTTTACTCATATGAACCTCCTGTGCTTTTTTTATTATTATACACTTTAATGCAAACTTTCCTATATGATTTTGCCTGATAAAGTAGTAAAATATTAGAGGTTATTATGCTATTTTATAGAAAGAAAAATAAGGAGATAAACCTAATGAGCAGTTCAAAACACATTATACAGGTTAACGAGAAAGTGCCTTTGGCTAAAGGAATTCCGCTTTCTATCCAGCACACATTCGCTATGTTCAGTGCTTCAGTTCTAGTTCCATACATTCTTGGAATCAGCCCTGCAATTGCACTATTGATGAATGGTATTGGAACACTAATTTTCATCCTGATTACCAAAGGAAAATCTCCTGCATACTTGGGTTCGAGTTTTGCCTTCATCTCACCGGCATTACTGGTAATCAACGACCCTCAACTTGGATATCAATATGCACTTGGCGGCTTTGTTGTTACTGGAATTGTCTTTATGATAATTGCAATTATTATCAAGTTTATAGGTACAAAATGGATTGATGTTCTTCTTCCACCAGCTGCAATGGGTCCTGTAGTTGCGCTTATTGGACTTGAACTTGCTTCATCAGCTGCACAAAACGGTGGATTGATTCTTACAGATACATACACATCAATAGACCCAAAATTCGTTGCAGTATTCCTAATTTCACTGCTAATTGCAGTCTTTGGACAAATTCTTTTCAGAGGATTTGCTTCTGCGATTGCAATTCTAATAGCAATTATTGTTGGTTATATTACAGCACTTGCATTAGGCATCGTTGATTTTACAACATTGCAAAGCGCATCATGGCTTGCACTGCCTAACTTCTTAACGCCTAAGTTTGACTTACAAGCAATTGCAATTATAATACCTGCAACTCTTGTAATCGTATCTGAACACATTGGCCACCAGGTTGTAACATCAGAGATTATTGGAACTAACCTACTTGAGGATCCAGGTCTTCACCGCTCAATCTTTGCAGATGGTCTGTCAACAGCTTTATCTGGAATGGTGGGATCAGTACCTACAACAACTTATGGCGAGAACATCGGAGTTATGGCCATTACAAAAGTATACAGCGTATATGTAATTGGTGGAGCTGCTGTTTTCTCAATACTTCTTTCATTTATTGGTAAAGCATCCGGCTTGATTCAGACAATTCCTGCTCCTGTAATGGGTGGCGTGAGTTTCCTTCTTTATGGAATGATTGGTGCCTCGGGTATTCGTCTGATGGTTGACTCCAAAATCGACTATTCAAGACCTCGTAATCTGGCTTTAACATCGGTTGTATTTGTAACAGGTCTATCTGGTGCATTCGTACAAATCGGTTCATGCCAGCTTAAGGGAATGAGCCTTTCAGCCCTCGTTGCAATGCTTCTAGGTTTGATTTTCTACATTCTTGATAAGCTAAAGCTAACAAATGATTATGAAGAAGTCTCTAATGGAAGAGGTACAGTTGAAGCGACAAGTGAAGACTTTAAAGCGAGAAAGACCCCTCCTTTTGAAGACTAAGCGAAAGTAAGCATTGTTATCAAAATTATAATAAGGGGGTTTTGGTAATGAAACATGGTTTTAGGTTGTTCTGGTATATAATCAAGAAATGTCAAGCTGAAAAGATTTTCTCCGGGTTTATTGCAAGCATTCTTATAGTAGGCTTAATCTTGCTGAAGATAGAGCCCAACATAAATACCTATGGTGATTCTATCTGGTATATATTTGTTGCTTCGACCAGCATTGGGTTTGGTGACCTCGTTGTAACTACAACGCTTGGGCGAATCCTAACCGTATATATCACGATTTACGAAATTGCTATTGTTGCAGTTTTTTCAGGAGTAATTGTGAGTCACTATATGGAAGTAATCAATAGAAGAGAGAAGATGACCGCAACGGTCTTCATGGATAAGCTTGAGCACCTTTCAGAATTGAGTAAGGAAGAACTTCTCGAGATACAGAATACTGTTAAGAAATTAAAAGGCTAATTAAGGGCCTAAATAAATGACAAAAGACGCATCTGGGATTTGCCCACCTGCGTCTTTTATGTTTCAAGCAAAAGGGATGACCTCGCTTGATCATCCCTAGTTAATCGAATACTATTTGAAATATTTTACAGCACTATCGAACATGCCAATGAAATAGTTGCCTGGAACATTCTTGTACAGGTTCTTTCCAACTCTTTCAGCATGTGCCATCTTGCCGAACACTCTGCCATCTGGTGATGTAATTCCCTCTATAGCGTATGCTGAATTATTTGGGTTAAAATGAATCTTCGATGTAGCATTCCCGCTCTCATCTACATACTGCGTTGCAATCTGTCCATTATCTGCAAGCTGCTTAATCAATTCTTCGCTTGCAACAAAACGACCTTCTCCATGTGATATAGGTGCTGAAAAAACATCTCCAACATTTGTATGTCTTAGCCAAGGTGACTTGTTGGATGCAACTCTAACATCTACGATTCTCGACTGGTGACAACCAATTGTATTGTATGTCAGGGTTGGACAATTCTCATCTGTATCAATGATTTTACCATAAGGTACAAGTCCTAGCTTGATAAGTGCTTGGAATCCATTACAAATTCCGCACATCAATCCATCTCTATTCTCAAGAAGATCTGTTACGCCTTCCTTGATAGCGGCGTTTCTGAAGAATGCAGTAATGAACTTAGCTGATCCATCTGGCTCATCTCCTCCGGAGAATCCTCCTGGAAGGAATACCATCTGCGCAGTCTTAAGTTCCTTTGAAACATCCTCAATAGATCTAGCGATATCCTCGCTTGTTCTATTTCTAATTACCATTATTTCAGGTGTACCGCCAGCCTCTCGAATTGCTCGAGCTGAATCAAATTCACAATTTGTTCCTGGGAAAACCGGAATAATTACCTTTGGACTTGCAGCTTTTACTGTTCCTGTCTTCCAAGAGTCCGCTCTATATTCAAAATTCTTTACAGGTGCTTTACTATCCTCGATATTGCATGGGAACACGCTCTCCAGCTTCTCCTCGTATGCGCTTGTCAAAGCACTCATCGTAACAGAAGCTTCTCCCCAATCGATATAAGAATTCTTTGTTATAACACCAAGCTCTGTAAAGCCTTCTTCTTCAAAATCAGCGTCAACTTCAACAATAAATGCACCGTAACTGTAGCCGAACATATCATTCATCGATACTGATTTGTCATAAGTGAAGCCAAATCCGTTTCCAAGACTCATCTTGAGCACTGCCTCTGCAACACCGCCAATACCTGGTGTATAAATTGCATAGGCCTCTTCAGCTCTAGCAAGTTCTGTCACCTTCTCAAATACAGAGAGCAGTGATTCCGCAACTGGAAGTCCCTCTTCATCTAGCTCTGGTCTAATCATTACCGCCTTATTTCCAGCTGCCTTAAATTCTGGAGTAGTAATGTTATAAACCTTCTCAGTTGTTACTGCAAAAGAAATCAAAGTTGGTGGAACATCGATATTCTCAAATGAGCCTGACATCGAATCCTTTCCGCCAATTGACCCAATACCTAATCCTAGCTGTGCCTTGAATGCACCAAGAAGTGCTGCGAGTGGTTTGCCCCATCTCTTTGCATCTTTGCGTGGAGATTCAAAGTACTCCTGGAACGAGAGGTAAACCTCGTTAAAGCTTGCGCCTGTTGCTACAAGCTTAGATGCTGACTCAACTACAGCAAGATATGCTGAATGGTAAGGGCTCTTTTCCGCAATAAATGGATTATAGCCCCAAGCCATTAATGAACAATCGTCTGTCTGTCCTTCAATCAATGGCAGCTGGTGAACCATCGCCTGAATTGGTGTAAGCTGCTTCTTGCCGCCGAAAGGCATTAGAACTGAACCTGCACCGACAGTTGAATCAAATCTCTCAGATAGTCCTCTTTTGGAACAGCTATTGAGATCTGACGCAAGAGCCTTGTAGTTCTCTGCAAAACTACCCTCCACTGTCTTTTTCCAAGGCTTTGGTGCCTCTGGAGCGATTGTAATATGCTTATCTGCGCCATTTGAATCAAGGAACTTTCTTGAAATATCTACAATTGTCTTGTCATTCCACTTCATTGTTAGATATGGTCTTTCAGTAACCTCTGCAACCTGAACACATTGAAGATTTTCAGTTGCAGCAAGCTCCATGAACTTATCTATATCTGCCTTTGCAATAACGCAAGCCATTCTTTCCTGTGACTCTGAAATTGCAAGCTCTGTACCATCTAGACCCTCATATTTTTTTGGAACAGCATTTAGATTGATTTCAAGACCATCAGCTAGCTCACCGATAGCTACAGACACACCTCCTGCACCAAAATCGTTGCAACGCTTAATTAATCTTGTGGCCTCTCCATTTCTAAAGAGTCTTTGAATTTTTCTTTCTTCAGGAGCGTTACCCTTCTGAACCTCCGAGCCACAAGTCTCAACAGAATGTGAGTCATGTGCCTTTGAGGATCCGGTTGCTCCGCCAATGCCATCACGCCCAGTGCTTCCTCCAAGTAGCATAACTACATCTGTAGGGTCCGGTCTTTCTCTTCTAACATTCTCAGCAGGTGCAGCGCCAATTACAGCGCCAACTTCCATTCTCTTTGCAGCATAACCTGGGTGATAAATCTCATCAACCATTCCTGTTGCAAGACCAATCTGGTTACCATATGAAGAATAACCAGCAGCTGCAGTTGTGACAATTGATCTTTGTGGCAGTTTTCCCGGTAATGTCTCGCTTACAGGTTGCAATGGGTCTGCTGCTCCAGTCAATCTCATAGCTGCATATACATAAGAACGACCTGACAGTGGGTCTCTGATGCAACCGCCAACGCAAGTTGCAGCACCACCAAATGGCTCAATTTCTGTTGGATGGTTATGAGTCTCATTCTTGAAGAGAAGCAACCAAGGCTGCGGTTCTCCGTCCACTGTAACAGTAATCTTTACTGTGCAAGCGTTGATTTCCTCGGACTCATCAAGTCTGTCAAGCTTACCTTCTTTCTTAAGCTGACGAACTGCAATAGTCGCAAGATCCATGAAGCAAATCTTCTTCTCATCTCTGCCAAGCTCACCTCTAAGTGAAATGTATTCATTATATGCAGTTTGCAAAAGATCATCTTCGAAAGTTACTTCATCGATGACAGTGCCAAAAGTTGTATGTCTGCAATGGTCTGACCAATAGGTGTCAATCATTCTAATCTCTGTAATAGTAGGGTTGCGCTTTTCTGATGCGAAGTAGTCCACGCACACCGCAAGGTCTGCCTCATCCATTGCAAGTCCGTAGTTTTTAATGAACTCACTTCTGTCGCTCTGTCCCATTCCTGTGAATCCTGATAGAACCTCTACATCTTTAGGAACATCAAATTTCATTTCAAGAGTCTCTGGGACATCGAGTGATGCCTCTCTTGTCTCAACAGGATTAATTATATATTTCTTTATTTCTGCAATTTCATTCTCTGATAAATCCCCATAAAGTGCATACACCTTTGCAAACTTTACTAGAGGCTTCTCCTTCTGGGAGATCAATTGGATGCACTGTGCCGCTGAGTCTGCTCTTTGGTCAAACTGACCTGGCAACTGTTCTACAGCAAAAAGCTCTTTGCATCCTGAACAATTGAGTCCTTCTACGGTGTCCGCTGTGTTGTCAAGCTGCGGCTCTGAGAAAACTGTCTTCACTGCATACTCAAACAAATCCTTGTCGATGTTATCTGCATCATATCTGCTAATCATTCTTACAGACTCAAGGCTTTGAATTCCAAGTAGAGTCTTAATGTCGGCAAGTAGTCCTGCAGCTTCATTAGCCAGTTCAGGCTTCTTTTCAACAAATATTCTATATACCATTTCCTACTCCTTATTGTCTCTATGAAAAATGTGTTTTTAATCTATTTCTCTTTATTTGCAGCTAGCGCTTTTTGCCCGATATCTGTACGGCAATACTTATTCTTGAATTCTATCCTATCCATCATCCTATAAGAGGATTGAATAGCCTTCTCCAAAGTTGGCTCTATAGCAGTTACCCCTAGAACTCTGCCACCAGTATTAACTAAAATGCCATTCTCATTTGTAGCTCCAGCGACATACACATTGCTGCGAATGTTCTCGGGAATTGTAACTTCATTTCCTTTCTCATATGATACTGGGTAGCCCTCGCTCGCTGCGATTACACAGCATGCATTCATGTCAGACCACTCAATATCTATATCCTCTAGTCTCTCTTCTGTAACTGCTTGCATAATTGTAAGTAAATCAGTCTTTAGAAGTGGCAACACAACCTGTGTCTCTGGGTCACCGAATCTACAATTGTACTCAATTACCTTTGGTCCATCCTTTGTTAGCATCAAGCCAAAGTATAGGCACCCCTTGAATTGTCTTCCTTCGGCATTCATTGCTTCGATTGTTGGAACGAATATTTCTTTCATGCATCGTTTGGCTATTTCATCTGTATAGTATGGATTAGGTGCAACTGTTCCCATTCCTCCTGTATTAAGTCCCGTATCTCCATCACCTGCACGCTTGTGGTCCATTGATGAAATCATTGGTTTTACACAATGACCATCTGTGAAAGATAGTACAGAAACCTCTGGGCCTTC
>JAAZHB010000225.1 GCA_012510935.1 Clostridiales bacterium | reverse complement strand
TACCAGGGTAGAGAATCTGTTCATCAATGAGTATCTTCCGGCAGCGTCCGGGGATCAGGTTAAGGTGTATATTTATGGATTAATGTATGCTCAAAACAAGCAAGAGATGGATATCCGGGAGCAAGCGAGGGTGCTTAATATGACAGAGGCAGATGTAATTGAGGCCTTTGAATATTGGGCAAGACGAGGACTTGTTCGGTTGAAACTAGAAGCAGATGACGCAAATAAACCAAAAGACTTTGAGAAAGCAGACTTCATTGTGGAGTTTGTAAGCCAAGTGAACACTTTGTATGGAATGAAATTAGACAAAACAAGGGGTACAGTTTCAAACGAATCCGGACAAAATAATAGAGTTGGGACATCAAAGCAACAAGACGAAGATGAAGATATAGATTCTTTCGATGATGATATGTCTGATGATGAAATGCTATGGATGCAGATAAGCAAAGAAATTCAAGGCTTATATAATGAATATGAGAAAGCTACTGGCAGACCAATTTCACTTGAAGAAATGAATAAGATCGAGGATCTTGTAAAGAGTGGAGGCGTTACTGCAGATGTACTTTCTTATGCGATTAGCTATTGCAAAGAGAAAGAGAAATTTAGTATCAAGTACATTTGCGGGACAGCAATTAATTGGGCCAAAGATGGCTGCGTCACAATAATGGATGTTAAGGAACGTGAAGATAGAATAAGCAAGAATCGAGAATATTACGACCAAGTCTTCAAACAGATGGGTTGGTATAGACCAGTAATGCCAGATGAAATGGCTATGATGGATCGCTGGACTGGCGAGATGGGATTCTCAATTGCTGATGTCCTTGCCGCATGCAAGAAGTCAGCAGGAATTAGAGAACCAAACCTCAAATATGTTAATGGCATTTTGGAGAATAAATATAAAGAAGCCGGGGGAGTAAAGGTTAGAAAGTCGAATGCAGCAAATGTAAATCGACAAGGCAAGTCCAACTCCAAAACAAATGATACTTTGGGTGCTGGCTTTGGAATGAAGAATGCAAATATTTCTAGCAACGGTTATGTCTCGGGAAATAGAGACTATTCATCAAATGTGAGTCGCAAAGTGCTAAAGGAATACTACCAACATATAAGGAATAAAAATATAGAGGAGCAGCAGAAGCGTATAGCAACTGTTTGTCAAAGAATTCCAAAGATAACAGAGCTACTTAAATTTGAAGAGGATATGAACAGAAAGGCTCTGAAGTTTGACTTTAGCCCTGAAGGTAAAGCGAATAGGCAAAAGGCTAAAGAGAAGAAGCAAATGATAGAAGCGGCAAAAAGAAAGCTTCTTAGTGAGAATGGTATCGCAGAGGACTATATGGACTTGCAATATTTTTGCAAGGAGTGTAAGGATACTGGAACATTAGAGGATGGAAGGATTTGTGCGTGTGCAAAGGCGCGTGCTGAAGAGGCATATAAATGGAACAAGGAAAAAAATTAACGAAAGAACAGAAAGACAAGCTGATTGAGGAGACCTTGAGGAAATGGCAAACTCTTCAAGAGCAGTC
>JAAZHB010000224.1 GCA_012510935.1 Clostridiales bacterium | reverse complement strand
TACCAGGGTAGAGAATCTGTTCATCAATGAGTATCTTCCGGCAGCGTCCGGGGATCAGGTTAAGGTGTATATTTATGGATTAATGTATGCTCAAAACAAGCAAGAGATGGATATCCGGGAGCAAGCGCGTGTGCTTAATATGACAGAGGCTGATGTAATTGAGGCCTTTGAATATTGGGCAAGACGAGGACTTGTTCGGTTGAAACTAGAAGAAGACGATATAAATAAATCAAAAGATTTTGAGAAAGCGGATTTAATTGTGGAGTTTGTCAGCCAAGTGAATACCCTGTATGGAATGAAATTGGCTAAAACAAGGAGTACAGTTTCGAGCGAATCCGAACAAAATAATAGAGTAAAGACATCAACGCAACAAGATGATGTAGATCCTTTCGACGACGATATGTCTGATGATGAAATGCTATGGATGCAGATAAGCAAAGAAATTCAAGGCTTATATAATGAATATGAGAAAGCTACTGGCAGACCAATTTCCCTTGAGGAAATGAATAAGATCGAGGACCTTGTAAAGAGTGGAGGCGTTACTGCAGATGTACTTTCTTATGCAATTAGCTATTGCAAAGAGAAAGAGAAATTCAGTATCAAGTACATTTGCGGGACAGCAATTAATTGGGCCAAAGATGGTTGCGTCACAATAATGGATGTTAAGGAACGCGAGGATAGAATAAGCAAGAACCGAGAATATTACGATCAAGTCTTCAAACAAATGGGATGGTATAGACCGGTAATGCCAGATGAAATGGCTATGATGGATCGCTGGACTGGCGAGATGGGCTTCTCCATTGCGGATGTTCTTGCAGCATGCAAGAAGTCGGCTGGAATTAGAGAGCCAAACCTCAAATATGTTAATGGCATTTTGGAGAATAAATATAAAGAAGCTGGCGGCGTAAAGGTTAGAAAGTCGAATATAGCAAATGTAAATCGACAAGGCACTTCTAATTCTAAAACAAATGATGCTTTGGGTGCTGGCTATGGAATGAAGAGCGCAACTATTCCAAGCAATGGTTATGTGTCGGGAAATAGAGACTATTCATCAAATGTGAGTCGCAAAGTGTTAAAGGAATACTACCAACATATAAGGAATAAAAATATAGAGGAACAGCAAAAGCGTATAGCTGCTGTCTGCCAAAGAATTCCAAAGATAGCAGAGCTACTTAAATTTGAAGAGGATATGAATAGAAAGGCTCTGAAGTTTGACTTTAGCCCTGAAGGCAAAGCGAGTAGGCAGAAGGCTAAAGAGAAGAAGCAAATGATAGAAGCGGCAAAAAGAAAGCTTCTTAGAGAGAATGGTATCGCAGAGGACTATATGGACTTGCAATATTTTTGCAAGGAGTGTAAGGATACTGGAACGTTAGAGGATGGAAGGATATGTGCGTGTGCAAAGGCGCGTGCTGAAGAGGCATATAAATGGAACAAGGAAAAAAATTAACGAAAGAACAGAAAGACAAGCTGATTGAGGAGACCTTGAGGAAATGGCAAACTCTTCAAGAGCAGTC
>JAAZHB010000259.1 GCA_012510935.1 Clostridiales bacterium | reverse complement strand
TATAAGCTGGATGCAGTAGACAGTTATAATTTAGAACTTGTTAAGCAGATTGAGGTAGCAGGCTTTGAAACCAAGGACTACCACAATAAGGCATACTTGAAGCTTTTATCCGTAAACAATAAGAAGTCCCCTATAACAGCAAGAATAGAGCTAGATGTTAAAGATAATAAAGGCGTAGTTAAGCGTAAACCAGTGGTAGTAAGACAAGGCGATGATCTTTATGACAAGTCTAAAGGTCGTGATGTCTACGAAGGATATATTGTCAATGAGATTTACTGTGAAGAAGGAAATGAATATGTTGACTTTACAAGCAAAGCAGATATTTTACGTATAGGAAAGCCAATTGGTGATGTAGACGATTTGGCTATAAAGGAGCAACAGATAAGGAAAACCATAGAGGAACACTTAAATAAGGAACTGGTATTAAATAAGCAAGGGATTAAGGTGCTAAGTCTTTTCTTTATAGACCGTGTTGCCAACTATCGCTATTATGATGAGGATGGTAATCCTCAAAAGGGTATCTATGCAGAACTATTTGAGAAACATTATACTGATCTTATTAAAAAGCCTAAGTACAATACCCTATTTAAGGATATTGATTTAGATACTGCTGCTGAAGAGGTCCATAATGGGTATTTTTCAGCTGATAGAAAAGGTGTTTTAAAGGATACCAGTGGGAAAACACTGGCTGACGAGGATGCCTACAACTTGATTATGAAAGACAAGGAACGCTTACTATCCTTTGATACTAAGCTTAGGTTTATCTTCTCCCACTCAGCACTTCGTGAGGGTTGGGATAACCCTAATGTGTTCCAGATATGTACTCTTAATGAAACTAAGAGTGAGGTAAAAAAGCGTCAAGAGATTGGGCGTGGGCTACGCCTTGCCGTGAATCAAGACGGTGAACGTCAACATGGCTTTTCAATAAATACCCTAACAGTGATGGCTAACGAAAGCTACGAGGACTTTGCTGAGGCCCTACAAAAAGAATACGAAACTGAAACAGGTATCAAGTTTGGTATAGTGGAAAGTCATTTATTCGCCAACATCCCAGTAAAGCAGGATGATGGAAGTGAGAAATACTTAGGACAAAAGGCTTCAGAAGCTATCTATAAACAGTTCTTAGACAATGGATATATTGATGAGGCAGGAAAGTTACAAGATGAGCTAAAGATTGCCATAAAGAATAATGACATAAAGATATCTGAAGAATTTGAACCTGTAAAAGTAGAGATTACAGCTCTTGCAAGAAAAGTTTGTAGTACTCTTAATATTAAGAATAATAGCGATAAAAAGAGCATCAAGCTGAATAAACAGGTTTACCTTGACCCTGAGTTCAAGGATTTATGGGATAGGATTAAGTACAAGACCACCTATTCCGTAGACTTTGATAGCGAAAAGCTAATAGACGAATGTTGCAAAGAAATGCAGACCAGCCTATCTGTAAGCTCTGCAAAGCTTATATATACCAAAGCTGGGCTTGATATAAGTGTTGGTGGTGTAGTAGC
>JAAZHB010000223.1 GCA_012510935.1 Clostridiales bacterium | reverse complement strand
TCAAGGCGAAGGAAGCTAACTCCAAATAAAATAGCATTTATGAGGTTGCATATTCCTATTATCTTAGAGCTACATGTAACTAAGCATTTCAGAAATAGGTTGTGAAACCACCTTATCCTTCTAAGCTTTACTCTTAATTGCATAGAGTAAAGCAAATGAGAGCAGATACTTTAACGGTATCTGCTCTCGCTATTTATCTCACTATTAATATTAGTGCGAAGCCTTAGCTTACACTTAACTCCAGCTTAGGTGCCCATCTCCTGTTATTGGTATCTCATCACCAAGGTAGGTTGGCTTCAACATAAATATTGATTGTACGAAGTCCTTATCAGTTGCAAGGAACTCTCTAACTCTTCTTGCTGTATATCCAGAGACTTCGATATCATTAGCTGAATAACCAGTCACATCAATACCAAGAATTTTGCCTATCATTAGTGCTCTATATAGATGATACTCTTGCGTTACAACAATAGCGCTATCTACATCGAATATCTTCTGTGCTCGATACATGCTTTCATAAGTTGAAAACCCTGCATGATCAAGGAACACATCTTCTTCTGCAACACCTGCTTCAAGAGCGTAAGTCTTCATAGCCTCAACTTCGTTGTAATCAACTTGCCCGTTATCTCCGCTAAAAAGGAGCTTATCTACTTTACCCGACCAGTAAAGCTCAATTCCTGCATCTAGTCTCTCTTTCAAGAATTCGCCAGGCGTCCCATCTGAATAGACGGCTGATCCTAATACAATTGCGCATTGCGCCTGTGAACAATCGCTGACAGAATCCTTTATTAGGAACTTTCCAAGAATTCTTGCTCCCACATTTATTAGTGCCGCAATTACAAAGCATATTATTATTAATTTTAACAATTTCTTTATTAGCTTCATTTTCCCCTTTAAGTGGAGCCGGCGGCGGGAATCGGACCCGCAGCCCTCTCATTACGAATGAGATGCTCTACCATTGAGCCACGCCGGCAAAACTTTAATTACTTGTGAAATTATATATTAACTCGCTTTCGATTGCAACTTAACTAAGCCAATCATCATTATCATGTTATAATATCATTATATTACAACGAAAGGACCTTTATACATTGAAAAAACACGCAATCATCCCAATTTTTATACCGCATCTAGGCTGTCCCAACGATTGATGCTTCTGTAATCAGCGATCTATTACAGCACGAACTTCTGCGCCTACAAGTGATGAAGTGATGCAGACAATTGATACATGGTTGTCTACTCTTTCAAAAGAAAAGAGTGAGAATAATACGGTTATTGAGATTGCCTTCTATGGTGGTTCTTTTACTGGTCTTGAACTAGACGAACAGAACTACTATCTTAATGTTGCCAAACAGTATTTAGACGAGGGGCTTAGTGATGGTATTCATCTTTCAACAAGGCCCGGCTACATTTCAGTTACAATATTGCAAAATCTAAAAACTCACGGCGTATCCACAATCGAAATAGGCGTTCAATCCTTTAACGATGATGTCCTTCTTGCCTCAAATAGAGGTCACGATTCTTCGTGCGTCTATAAAGCCGCTCAATTGATAAAGGACTATGGTTTTAATCTCGGAATTCAGTTAATGATTGGACTTCCACAAGATAGTTATGAATCTTGTGTATATTCTGCTCGCGAAGCGGCTTCACTCAAGCCGTCACTTGCAAGACTCTATCCAACAATTGTTCTTGGAGATACTAAACTATTTGACATGTACTCTTCGAAAGAATATCAGGCACTATCCAGAGAAGAGGCTGTACGAAGAACTGCTGCCATGTACAGAATTCTATCCGACGCAAATATTTACATAATGAGAGTTGGATTGAAAAGCTCTGACCTAATCGGAGATGGCGGTGCAATAAACGGCGGCACATATCATCCAGCTTTTAGGCAACTAGTCGAAGGCCGAATTATGCGCGAGGACCTTGAGGAAGAGTTGATTAAGCTTCTCTCTAGCCAAAAGGCGACTTCTAACGGAAATCGCCTCAAAGTCAATTTTTATTCTAGTCCCGAGTGGTTCTCCAACATGGTAGGAAACTCTAGTGAGAACCGAATCTATTTCCAAGAGAAGTATCCCGATTTAAACATTCGCTTTCGCACAGATGAATCTTTCAGCGGATCAGAGTTCGCTATCAGATTCCTTTGATAGATTCTCACCGAGCAGTCTCCCATCCGAGTCTTGCTCGTTTTTCTTCGCGGCTTGATGACCTAGCAAGAAAGACTTCGCTTCTTTTAGTTTCCTAACACCCTCTGCTGGTACGGACATCTTACCTTGAATAAAGTACTGTGCCAGAGTTTTTACAACACTGTTAACTACTTCTTTTATTTCGGGGTCGAGCTTCTTAGCATCATCGTACATTCCCGCAAGCTGAATAGAGCTAATCCCTTTGAGTTCATGTACGGTATTGACCCCATTATTCATCAAAATTCCGAAGACTGTATCAACAAATATTTCTAGTTGCTCTGTTGAGGCAACCTTGAGCCATTCTTTAAGAGAACTCTCAAAATATATGCTTGCCGATGTGAGCTGCTCAGCATATTCAAAGGTTCCATCCGACTTAACCTGCCATTCAAATGTAACATGTTGTCCAATGGAGAAACTTTTGCTG
>JAAZHB010000222.1 GCA_012510935.1 Clostridiales bacterium | reverse complement strand
CTCTCTGAGGTTAGAGAGCTTGTCGGAGATGATGTGGCTATTGGAGTTTCCGCGCACGATGTTGAAGAGGCCCTTGATGCAGAACGAAATGGCGCTGACTATCTAGGAGCTGGCGCAGTTTTCTCGACATCCACTAAGCACGATATTGACCTCATGCCTTTTGATACACTAAAGGCAATTTGTGAAGCTGTGTCAATTCCAGTCGTTGCAATCGGTGGTATAACAAGGAACAATATTATGGAGCTTGCTGGTACCGGAGTCGATGGAGTTGCTGTTGTATCTGCAATTTTGGGAGCTAAAGACCCTGGAAAAGCAACTGCTGAATTATTAAAGCTTTCCACAAAAATGGTAGCAAAGTAAGAAGTTAGAAGTATTTAATTTAGAAATAATACTGTTAAAATTTGGGTGCTGATTAGCAAATGAATTGGCACCCTTTTAAATAATTAAACGGCGGCATATTGGGGGCACCACCTTATGTTGCTTTACAAAATGATGCTAAAGTATGAAAGGAGTTTTTATGAAAATGCATACTGCATTGACTATTGCAGGCAGTGACTGCAGTGGAGGCGCCGGCATTCAAGCTGATTTGAAAACAATGACTTTGAATGGGGTGTTTGCAATGAGTGCAATAACTGCACTGACAGCGCAGAACACAACCGGCGTAACTGGTATTTCGGAGGTTGAACCAAGCTTCCTTGCTCAGCAAATTGAAATGATTTTCGACGATATTCGCCCTGATGCGGTCAAAATCGGAATGGTCTCTTCAGTTGAATTGATTAAGGTTATTGCAAACCAGCTTGTAAAATATGAAGCAACAAATATTGTTGTTGACCCTGTAATGGTTGCAACTAGCGGATCGGCTCTTCTGGAGAATGATGCTGTATCAACTCTGAAGTCAGAACTTCTTCCGCTTGCTACTATAGTAACACCAAATATTCCAGAAGCGGAAATTCTCTCAGGAATGAAAATTGAGAACGAGGATGATATGGTTAAAGCTGCGAAGCAGATTTATGATAATCTTGGCTGTGCGGTTCTTGTTAAGGGTGGACACAATATTAATGACGCAAATGACCTTCTGTATGCTGATGATATGCTGCATTGGTTCTATGGTAAAAGAATAGATAATCCTAACACACATGGAACTGGTTGCACTCTATCATCTGCAATTGCTGCAAATCTAGCCAAGGGTTATTCTCTCACAGACTCGATTAGCCGCGCAAAAGACTATATTTCGGGGGCACTTTCGGCAATGCTTGACCTTGGTAGCGGCAGAGGCCCTATGAATCATGCTTTTAATCTCCCCGGAGATTTTGTACAGGAGGATAAATAATAATGACAAGTGAAGTTAAGCAAACATCCATTTTTGAAAATGGGTTGATTTGGTTCGGCGCCGCGGTTTCTATTGCCGAAATTATTACAGGTACATATTTTGCCCCACTAGGTTTCAACAAAGCGTTGCTCGCAATCATTATTGGGCACATTATCGGCTGCACTCTACTTTTCCTAGCTGGTCTAATCGGCGGCAAAGCTAAACGAAGTGCAATGGAGACTGTAAAAATGAGTTTTGGCAAGAAAGGTAGCTTGCTTTTCTCAATCCTTAACATTATGCAGCTTGTAGGTTGGACAGGAATTATGATTTATGATGGTGCTCTTGCAGCAGACGGCATGTGGGACATCGGTCATTGGATCTGGTGTGCAATTATTGGAGTTTTAATCATTCTATGGATAATGATTGGCATCACAAATCTTGGCAAAATCAACACAGTTGCAATGTCGGCACTTTTCATCATGACAATTGTATTGAGTTTTCTGATTTTCCGCGATGGCGGTGCGCTTGGCAGTTCTCCCCTATCTGGAGCAATGACTTTCGGCGCTGCAGTTGAACTATCTGTGGCAATGCCTCTTTCTTGGCTACCACTAATCAGTGACTACACTCGTGAGGCAGCAAAGCCCGTTAAGGCAACTGCGGTTAGTGCGATAATTTATGGAGTAATTAGTGCTTGGATGTATGTAATTGGAATGGGTGCAGCGATTCTGACAGGCGAATATGACCTTGCCAAAATCATGCTAACAGCGGGGCTTGGATTGGCTGGACTCTTTATCATCATTATGTCTACAGTTACAACGACATTCTTAGATGCTTATTCGGCTGGTGTTTCAAGTGAATCTGTATCACCAAAGATTAATGGCAAATGGGTTGCAATTGGCGCTGCAGTTCTCGGTACAATCGGCGCAATGATATTCCCAATGGATAATATTACTAATTTCTTGTATTTCATCGGTTCAGTTTTCGCGCCTATGATTGCTATCCAGATTACTACTTTCTTCTTCTTGAAGACAGATTCCAGCAATTCAGATTTCGACTTTGTAAACCTTCTTGTATGGCTAGTAGGCTTCATCGCATATAGGTTCCTTATGACAGTTGACTTCGCGCTTGGCAATACAGTTCCAGACATGGTAATCACTATGATCCTATGCTATGCTGTTAATCGTTTTAGAAAAAAGTAG
>JAAZHB010000221.1 GCA_012510935.1 Clostridiales bacterium | reverse complement strand
TTATACAGCCGTTTATATAGTTGCCCATTAATTCTTTACTCTAGTGTTGATTCTTTAGGTGTAGGCTGATTTCCGTCCTTGTATACTTTAAAATCTTTAAAATCATCCTGCATATTTTCCATAGTACAGAAAAACTCATTGTCTACATATATATCGTAATAGGTACCTTTATCAACGAAGTAGGTACGGTCTTTCTCAAGAGTAATGGTGGATTCTAGAATTTCATCTGGTATAGGATGTGATGGTTCGGGCATTACTGTGAAGGAGACTCCGAGAACAATAATTGAAATAATAATCATTGTGATAAAAGACTGATGGCTCTTTGTTTCGTTAGAATTAAGAATATTCTTAACTCTGCTAAGAACTACTGGGTCACTAGACTTTGCAAATGAAAGAGCAACCCCAGAAGCATCGCTTGTTGTTGCTCTTACAGCCTTAGCTATGCATTCGACGTATTCAATTTTCTCATTTAGATTAAATGTTTCAACTAGACTCATATCATTTGAAAATTCAAGGGAATGCCCAAGCTGTCTCCTAATCAATTTAATGAATGGATTCCACCAGAATAAGCATTGTAAGATTGCTATAAAGAATACAACTAATAAGTCTTTGCGCTGGTAATGGATTATTTCATGCTTCAATACATATGGCATTTCATTGTCGCAAAAGATGCCGGATGGAACAAATATAACGGGATGGATAATACCAATAATAAAAGGTGAAACCTTTGCATCAATATACCTAGCCGTGATATTGTTGCTTGAACCTAAATCGTTTATGCATTCACTCAAAATGTAAGAAAGCTTATCATCGGTGTAACTGACTTTAGTAATATCTCTCTTATACAAATAGGCTCTTGTAAAATGGGTTATTAGAACCACTACACCAATAGCAAACGACACAGTTATTAGAATTTGGAAATATTCAAGGGACCAAAGCGAAGACTCTCTGTAGAGGAAGTCAGCTATTGTAGGTAAAACGACAGTGATTTTCAAATTATATGTAGGAACCAAATTAAAGGGCAGAAGCAAACGGCATCCCGCAATAAAGAGTATTACTGAGATGACTTTGCTCTCCCTATACATTGTAGAACTAGAATGTTTCATGTAGAAATAACAATATAAACCAAGTATCAAGCTAGCAAGAACGCTAGTAATAAAAGATCCAATTGACAACATTTTACTATTCTCCGTTTACTTTTCTTCGCTTAACTCGTTCTTCCTCTCTTCTATAAGTTTCTGCATTTCGTCTAGAACTGAAAGATCTGATTCAGACTCTATAAGATTGAAAACAAGTGATGGTACTGAATTGTTACTAAAGAAGGTTGACTTGATATATTCATCCTTTGAAACTATAGCGGTATAACTCCTAGATAGAACCGTTCCACTATACACAATCTCGGCAACTTCAATGTATTTCTTGCCCAATAGGGTCCTGATTACAGATTGAACCGTATTGGCATTGAAGTCATCATTCATTTTCACAATATCGGACGCAACAAGAGGTTTATCAGAATCCCATAGAATCTGCATTACATCAAGTTGCTTAGGTGTTAATTTCTTTGCTGTCATTCTTATCACACTCCTAACTATTTAACCTAGTGTCATTATACACAAAAAATAGGTACAAAATAAAGTATTATGACAAATAAATTTATAATGTAAATATTAGTTGATTTGTTAAAAAGTTAATGCTATATTGGTTTTAGAAGACATATGAAAGCATGGCATAATGTGGACCTCTAAATACGATTATGAAAGGGTAATTCTAGATACAGAATAACCCACAAAAGCAAAAGCATCGTCTGGCTAGGAGTCGATGCTTTTAGGTTTTCGGTATTTATCTTTCTAGTCGTGAATTTCGACAAAATGTTCACCCTTGGTTTTGAATTGCCCAACGACTGCATTCTGGCAGCCTTGTTCGCCAAGCTGATCTTGCAATCTCGCAAGGTCTTTCTCCTTGACGGCAAATAGCAATCCACCGGATGTCTGAGGATCATATAGACAATCCATTACATTCAACTTGGTATTCTTGGTGAGGTCAGCTAGAGAAGGCTCAAGATAAGTCCTGTTCTTGTAAGCCCCCGCCGGGATTATTCCCATTGAAGCAAGTTCAAGCGCTTTTGGGAAAATCGGAACGCTGTTAGCCCATAACTCAAGCGTAGTATTGCCTGTCTTTGCCATCTCGGCAGCATGCCCGGCAAGACCGAAGCCTGTAATATCTGTGCACCCGCTGCATTTTATGCCTTTTGTTGCCTGAAAAGCGTACTTGTTAAGCTCGGCCATAGTTCTAGCCATCTCATCACTCTCTTCTTTAGTAAGAAAGTTAACCTTATCGGCTGTAGATAGAATCCCAGTACCGATTTTCTTGGTAATAACAAGCAAGTCGCCTGGCTCTGAAGTGTTGGCAAGAATGTCCTTAGGGTGCGCAAATCCTGTGACGCTAAGTCCGTATTTAGGCTCGTTGTCTTCTATGCTGTGACCTCCGACAATGATTGCGCCAGCTTCATTTACCTTATCGTTGCCGCCCTCGAGGATTCCCTTCACAGCCTCAAGCGGAAGGCAATTTGGTACGCAGAGCAGATTCATCGCAAGCTTAGGCGTTCCGCCCATTGCAAAAACATCACTGAGAGAGTTGGCAGCTGCAATTTGCCCGAACATATAAGGGTCATCAACAATCGGTGGGAAAAAATCTATAGTATTTATCATCGCAACTTCGTCCGACACCTTGTAAACGCAGGCGTCGTCGCTGCTCTCAAAACCAACCAGCACATCAGGGTCTTTAATTTTGGGCAGATTTGAAAGAATATCGCTTAGGACTCCCGGCCCTATTTTGGCGCCTCATCCTCCTGCCGTAGTCATTGTAGTCAGCTTCACTTCTGACATCGGAATCGTCTTGGGAATTTCGCAAGACAATTTGTCAGCCATGTCCTTTGTATCCATTAATAACCTCCATGGTCTAATAGTTTTCATCATATATACAAATAACACCATTTCAAAATGGTATAATAACTTTGCTAAGCGATAGAAATGCTTTGCGTAATTCGTTACTTCTATATTATACCAAGTATAATTTTGAATCAAAGCTTTTGCAATAGGAAAGAGAGGGTTGGGTATGGAAATAATTTATAACGAGAATGAGAAGATAGTGAACACAATTCGAGAGGGACTCAAGAAGACTGGCGGATATTGCCCATGTAGGTTGGACCACACAGAAGATAATATGTGCATGTGCAAGGAATTCAGAGAACAGATTGCTGACCCGGAATTTGAGGGTTTCTGCCATTGCAGACTATATTACAAGAAAAAATAGGTTGGTCGTACTTGCAAAATCATTCTAGTAATGTTAACATGTGCAAGTATGACTTGGGAGTGGATAGGTGCTGGTGTGCCTAACGGTCTTCAAAACCGATTTGGGGAGTTAGTAGCTTCCCGGGTGAGTTCGATTCTCACGCACTCCCGCCATTTTTTGAGTTATATGGAGGATAAATATGGATAAGAAAGATATTCTGAGAAGAATTCCTAAACTGGACGAGGTGCTTCAAGAGCAGCCTCTTTTTGATTTTTTTGAGGAAAATGGTAACTCGGTTGTAACTGAAGCGGCAAGAGAAGCTATCGGAGCACTTAGAGCAGAAATCCTTGAGATGAGTAATGAGATAGCAGAATCATATGATGTAGCTAAGCTTGACAAAACTAATGTCGCAATGCAAGTTAGAGATTTGCTGATTGAAGAGGATAAGAATAATCTTATTGCAGCAATCAATGCAACAGGTACAATTCTGCATACGAATCTTGGAAGAGCGCCTTTGTGTAAAGAAGCGGTAGATAATGTGACCTTTGTATCTAAAGGATATTCGAATCTTGAATATGATGTTAAGGCTGGCAAAAGAGGTTCTCGTCACGACATAGTGAGCGACCTTTTTGCAGAGCTTACCGGAGCTGAAGCGGCAATGGTTGTTAACAACAATGCAGCTGCAACTATGATAGTACTTTCTTCGATGGCAGCGGGTAAGGAGTGTATCGTATCAAGAGGTGAGCTTATAGAAATTGGCGGAGCTTTTAGAATCCCTGACATCATGGCTCAGTCTGGTGCGGTGCTTTGTGAAGTTGGATGCACCAACAAGACAAAGGTTGTAGATTATGATGCTGCAATCAATGAGAATACCGGTGCTATGATGAAGGTTCACAAGAGTAACTACGACATAATGGGCTTCACTGAGGACGCGGACTTGCCAGGACTGGTTGAGGTTGGAAAGAAACATAATATCCCAGTAATTTATGATATGGGAAATGGTCTCATGATCGATATGTCAAAGTATGGACTCGACGAGCCAAATGTTCCAGCATCTCTTGCTACTGGAATTGATGTAATGTTATTTAGCGGTGATAAGCTGCTTGGCGGTCCACAGGCTGGAGTGATAGTTGGTAAGAAAAAATATATTGATGCAATGAAGAAGAATCCTCTTGCAAGAGCTATGAGAGTAGACAAGATGACTTTCGCAGCAATGGAGGAGACTTTAAAGAAATATAGAGACGAGAAGATTGCGCTTAGAGATATTCCGGTTCTTCAGATGATATCTGCTTCAAAAGAGAATCTTTTCGAAAGGGCAAAGAATCTTGCGTCTATGATTCGTCACAACAATGCTGATGTAAATATTTCAGTAGTTGAGGTTGAGGACCAGATTGGCGGCGGGTCAGCACCTATGGTTAGATTACCTGGATATGCAGTTGCAATTAGTTCAGATGAAGCTTCGACAAAGGGACTAGAGCGAGTTCTTCGCAAGCAAGAGGCCCCTGTTATTGCCAGAATTCAAAACGACCAATTGCTGCTATGCGTTCGTACGATTCTGGACGGTGAATTTGAGATGATAGCTGAGGCTTTTGCATAAGTTAGAAGGCCTTGATAGATTGGGGATAATATAATGAAGAATATTATTATCGGAACAGCAGGACATGTTGATCATGGTAAAACGCTTTTGATAAAAACTCTGTCTGGTATTGATACAGATAGGCTTTCTGAAGAGAAAAGGCGCGGCATTACGATTGAACTAGGTTTTGCACATATTCCAAACGATGATGGCTACAATATCGGTGTAATTGATGTGCCCGGCCATGAGAAATTTATTAAGAATATGCTTGCTGGAATCGGCGGTGTTGACTTTGTAATATTTGTCGTTGCAGCAGACGAAGGAATTATGCCACAGACCAAAGAACATTTTGAAATTCTTCAGGCACTCGGAATCGACGATGGAATCATTGCAATCACAAAGACTGATATGGTTGAAGCTGATTGGCTTGAGATGATGATTGAAGATGTTAAGGACTACTTCAAGGGTTCATTCCTTGAGGGTAAACCAATTGTCCCGGTTTCGGCTAGAACCGGTGACAATATTGATAAGCTCAAGGAAGAGATTATCAAGAAATGCGACAGACCTAACAAGAGACTTGAGGATAAAGAACTCTTTAGACTTCCGGTTGATAGAGTTTTCTCTATGCAAGGCTTCGGAACAGTGGTAACAGGAACTCTAATGGATGGCGTATGCAATGTCGGTGACGAAATTACAATTTTCCCAGGCAATATGCATACCAAAATCAGGGGCATTCAGACATACGGTAATGACACCGAAGAGGCAGTAGCCGGACAGAGAACGGCAATCAACCTAAGCAATATTACCAAAGAAGATATTTCAAGAGGTGATGTCATTGCGATGGAGCATGCTGTAACTGAAACTATGATGCTCGATGTGCAACTCAAGATTTTTAATGCAGCAGATAAGGCGGTGCTGAATAATTCCAGAGTGCATTTCTATTGTGGCAGCAAGGAAGCGATATGCAAGGTTATTCTCTTGGACAGAGATGTTGTTAATGCTGGAGAGACTTGCTATGCACAGCTTAGATTTGAAGAGCCTATAGCCTTGAGAAGAGGCGATAGATTTATTGTTAGATTCTATTCTCCAATTATTACTATTGGAGGGGGACGAGTTCTCGATGTGCAGCCGGATAAGCATAAGAGAAATAGAGAAGATGTTCTTGCAAAGGTAGAGCTTCTTGAGAACGGCGAGCTTGCATCTATTATTGAGATGAAAGCCGGTCAACGCAAATTCTACAAGAAGACAGACCTCGGCTATGAACTTGGAATTCTGCCTGATGCTATGAATAAGGCATGTACACCGCTTCTGCAAAAAGAAATTGTCATCGAACTTGCTGATTCGACTCTTCTCTCAAAGGAAAAGTTCAAGCACATGAAAGTCAGCATAGAGCATATAATCAATGAGTATCATGAAGCGAATCCTCTTGTTGATGGAATTCCAAAGCAGGAGCTTCTTAGTAGGCTCAAGGCAAAATGGTTTATTGAGGATGAGAAGCTAATTCAGTCATTAATTGCGCTTCTTCTTGAGAAAGCTGTCCTAGCGGACAAGGGCAAAACCTTGGCACTCAAGGATTTTGCAGTTGAGTATTCTGAAGAACAGCAGAAGAAGAAAGAGAAGATTGTATCGCTATATACAGATGCAGGTTTTGAATTAATTAAAAATGATGTAATCTTTGAACTCGATAAGGATAGGAATATGCTATCGGCAATGCTCGTTGAACTTGCGGACGATGAGATAATTAAGAAAATCGATGCACAGCATTACATTATTGCCATCGCGTGGAATCAAGCTGTTAATGCAATTATTGATTTAAAGGAATTTACCTTGGCTGAGTTTAGAGATAAGCTTGGCACATCAAGGAAAAACGCGGAGCTTATTCTAAGCGCATCCGACAAGGCCGGATATACTCGAATGACTGGAAGCAAGCGAACAGCGCTTGTTGCAAGAAGCTAGAACAAAGAGAACTCGAATTTTGCAAGAAACTAGTATAAAGAGAACACGAATTTTGCAAGAAGCTAATCCTAAGGTGGAAAAGCGAACAAGTAGAACGACTTGTCGACACTTGTCGATTTAAGCCATATATTTTTTAAAGATAAATGGAGGGGGAGAAAAGATATGTCAGATCAGTGTAATCACGACTGCTCAAGCTGCGGCGAGGACTGCGCATCAAGAGAGGGTGGAATCCCTAAAGCAGAGCTCAATGCTTTTAGCAGTGTTAAGAAAGTAATCGGTGTTGTCAGCGGTAAGGGTGGCGTAGGAAAGTCAATGGTTACTGCGCTTGCTGCAATCGCTGCAAACAGAGATGGATATAAGGTTGGAATTATGGATGCCGATATTACAGGTCCTTCAATTCCTAGAATGTTCGGTCAGCACAAGAAGGCAGAACCATCAGAGATGGGAATCATGCCAGCAGTTACACCAACTGAAATCAAGCTAATGTCAATCAACCTGCTTGTTGAAAATGAGACTGATCCAGTTATCTGGAGAGGCCCAGTTCTTGGCGGCGTTGTGCAGCAGTTCTGGACAGATGTTGCATGGGGAGATCTAGATGTTCTATTCGTGGATATGCCACCGGGAACAGGAGATGTTGCGCTAACACTCTTCCAGTCACTTCCTGTTGATGGAATCATAGTTGTTACTTCACCACAGGACCTTGTGTCAATGATTGTTGGCAAAGCAGTCAACATGGCTAAGATGATGGATATTCCAGTTCTCGGAATTGTTGAGAATATGAGCTATCTTGAGTGCCCAGATTGCGGCAAGAAGATTGAAGTCTTTGGCGAATCAAAGGCAGAAGAAGTTGCAAATCAATATGGAATCAAGCTTCTTGAGAAAATGCCAATTAACCCAATGCTTGCAAAGCAGGCAGACGAGGGCAAAATCGAGTTCTCCGAGGGAACATCGATGGAGACAATCTTGAATGTTCTTGATGAGATTGGACTAGAGAAATAGAAATATATAATGGTAAGATATAGGATCATATCGAGAATGATATGAACCTATATTTTTTTTACATAAACTACATTTTCTGTTGACTTTTTTGTCACCTATATTATAATTATGAGGCTGAATAAGTTTAGCATACCTAAACTTAATACTTATATATACATTAAGAGAAGAGGAAAATATGGATATTGGCGAGAGAATAAAAGAGATTAGAACAGAGCGCGGACTAACGCAGGAAGAGCTTGCGGATAGAGCGGAGCTTTCTAAAGGTTTCATCTCACAGATGGAGCGCAACTTAACTTCGCCGTCTATCGCAACTCTCGAAGATATGTTGCTTGCACTAGGAACAAACATTGGTGATTTTTTTGCAACAGAAGAGAGCTCTCAAATAGTATTTAATGAGAATGATTATTTTGTAAAGAATGATAATAGAAGAAATTATACAATCGAATGGATTGTGCCAAATGCTCAGAAGAACGAGATGGAACCGATTCGAATAACGATTGGGGCAGGTGGAGAGACTATTCCGGATAATCCACATGAGGGAGAGGAATTCGGTTATGTCGTGTCGGGCTGCGTGAAGGTACATATAGGCAAAGAGATTTTCGTGGTAAAGGAAGGCGAGACTTTCTACTTCATACCGGAGAAGCCGCATCATTTGAGCTCTGCTACTGGAGCTGAAGTGATTTGGGTCAGCTCACCGCCAAGTTTTTAAGATATATGGGATATATGGGAGGAATAAATGTCAGAACTAATTAGACTTGAGAATATATGCAAGAGCTATGATGGAGATAATCTAGTTCTTGATGAACTTAATCTTGTTGTGCAGGAGAACGAGTTCGTAACATTGCTTGGACCATCTGGTTGTGGCAAGACAACGACACTCAGAATTATTGCAGGATTTGAAGCGCCGGACTCGGGCCGAGTGTTTTTTGACGGCAAGGATATAACAAATCTTCCGCCTAATCAAAGACCGCTTAATACGGTTTTCCAGAATTATGCACTTTTCCCACATATGAATGTTGGAGAGAATATCGCTTTTGGCTTGAAGATTAGTGGCAAGAGCGACCAATATATTAAAGACAAGCTGAAGTATGTGTTGAAGCTTGTGAACTTGAAGGGCTATGAGAACCGTAGAATTGACGAGCTTTCTGGTGGACAACAGCAGAGAATTGCCATGGCAAGAGCGATAGTTAATGAACCGAGGGTTCTGCTTCTTGACGAACCGCTTGGGGCACTTGATTTGAAGCTTAGACAAGAGATGCAATATGAACTTGTAAGGCTTAAGAAGGAACTTGGAATTACCTTTATTTATGTTACTCATGACCAGGAAGAGGCCCTTACTATGTCGAACAAGGTCGTAGTAATGAATGAAGGATATATTCAGCAGGAAGGAACTCCTGAGCAGATTTACAACGAACCGGAGAATGCTTTTGTTGCGGACTTTATTGGGGATAGTAATATTATTTCTGGCAGAATGGTTGAGGACAAGCTGGTTGAGATAAAGGGAATTCAGTTCCCATGCATTGACGGAACAGAAGATGGGTTTATGCCGGGACAGAATGTTGATGTAGTTATCAGACCTGAAGATGTAGAGATAAGACCTTATGGTGAGGGACTTTTCAACGGAGAGATAATCAGTAAGCTCTTTATCGGCGTGCATTACGAAATGCTTGTTAAAGGAGAGCTGGGATATGAGTGGCTACTACAGAACTACGATAACCATCAGGTTGGAAGCAAGATAGGCATGTACGTTAGACCTGAGAACATTCAAATTATGCGTGTACCAGAATCGGAGGACGAGAGAAGAATTGAACTTGACATCTAATAAGCGCTTTGCGAGCCCGTTTTTAATATGGATTGTTGCGGGAACAATTATTCCTATTCTATCAATCTTGTATTATGGATTTACTGATAGATCCGGAAGTTTTACGCTGGATAATATTCTTGCGATTGCACAACCCAATCATCTACAAGCACTTGGCTTGTCATTACTGCTTTCTTTGGTCAGTACCATTATATGCTTTGTTATTGCATTTCCGATGGCACTTATTCTGAGAAATAGTAAGTTTGGCAAACAAGGCTTTATCATTTTTGTCTTTATATTGCCTATGTGGATGAATTTCCTGCTTAGAACAATGGCGTGGCAGGTTCTGCTTGAGAGAACCGGAGTTATTAACTCTATTCTTTCTAATCTTGGGCTACAAACGCATGAATTTATGAATACACCAGGAGCAATTGTGCTTGGTATGGTTTATGATTTCCTGCCTTTCATGATTCTTCCAATTTATAATGTCGTTACCAAAATCGATAAGCATGTTATCGAGGCGGCGTATGACCTAGGTGCAAAGAATGGGACTGTTCTATGCAAAATTATTTTGCCACTATGTGTACCTGGCATTGTCAGCGGAGTTACGATGGTATTTATTCCAGCTCTTACAACATTTGTAATTTCCAATATGCTAGGTGGAGGCAAGATTAATCTTATCGGAAATATTATTGAACAGGAATTTATTGTTAATTCAAACTGGTATCTCGGTTCCGGCTTATCTATTGTTATGATGCTGTTTATAGTAGTTGGAATGAGAATTCTAAATAGATTCGACAAGACAGGAGGGCAGAATTTAATATAATGAAGAAATTTTTCAAAAATGCATATTTGTTTATTGTAGTAGGCTTCCTATATTTGCCGATTCTCGCTCTGATGGTATTATCATTTAATGAAGCAAAGTCGATGGCAGTTTTTACCGGCTTCTCTCTAAAATGGTATGAGGAACTATTTGGCAGCAAGATGATTATGGATGCTGTTGTAAACACATTTACGATTGGTATTCTGGCTGCAACACTGGCAACGATTATTGGAACTCTTGCCGTTGTAGGAATGGACCGAATGAAACCTAAGACTCAGAATGCAATCTTGGCATTCAATAATATTCCGATGGTAAATGCAGATATAGTAACTGGAATATCTTTCATGCTATGCTTCTTGATGCTTCACATTTCGACAGGATATGCTACGGTGCTATTTGCGCATATTACTTTCTGTATACCTTATGTAGTGCTGTCAGTCAGACCAAGGATGAATAAGAATACTGATAAGCTGTTCGAAGCGGCGCTGGACCTAGGCGCATCGAAAATGTATGCTTTCAAGAAAGTAGTTCTACCGGAACTATTTCCGGGAATTCTAACAGGCTTTCTATTATCGTTCACAATGTCGGTTGACGATTTTATTATTACATACTTTACAAGAGGTGCGGGAATCAATACGATTTCTACGATTATCTACAGTCAGGTTAAGGTAGGAATCAGACCATCACTCTTTGCTCTATCAACACTAATATTTGTTATTGCATTTGTAGCGCTTCTTATCCTTAATTGGCGCATGAACAAGAAAGGGGTCGAATTAGAACTATGATGAAGAAATTGATGGTGCTGGGTGCAACTCTTATTGCAGCATTAGCATTAACCGCTTGCGGTGGAGGCAAGAATGGCGAGGTAAATGTATATTGCTACGGTGATTACATGGATCCGGATGTTATTGACCAATTTGAGAACGAGACTGGGATTAAGGTTGTGCTAACTACCTTTGATACGGCTGAAGAAATGTACACAGTAATCAAGAATGATTCTGCACAATATGATGTAATTTGCACATCTGACTACATGGTTGAGAAAATGGCAGGCGAGGATCTTCTTGCAAAACTAAACAAAGACAATATTCCGAATATTTCTAATATCGACGAAAAATATATGACTAAATCGACTGAATTCGATCCGGACAATACATATTCAGTACCTTACCAGGTTGGAACTGCAGGAATTGCATACAACACTGAACTTACAGGAGATGTTGAGATTGATTCATGGGAAGACCTTTGGAATTCGAAGTTTAAGGAATCAATTGTAATGCCTGACAGTGTCAGAGATGCTTATATGATTGCTCTTCTGAAGAATGGATATTCTCTAAATACAACCACTCAGACAGAAATTGATAAGGCTACAGAGGACTTGATTGCGCAGAAGCCTTTGGTGTACAAGTACGCAAATGATTCTGCAAGAGATTCTGTTGCGGATGGCTCTGCTGCACTTGCAGTTGTATGGAATGGCGAGTACTCATATATTTCAGAGCTGAATGAAAATGTGAAGTTTGTTGTTCCTAAAGAAGGAACAGAGTTCTTTATTGATTCTTGGGTAATTCCGTCGAATGTAAAGAACAAAGAGAACGCAGAGGCATGGATAAACTTTATGTGTGATGCAAAGGTGGCAGCAACTAATTTCGATTACCTGTATTATACAACTCCAAACAAAGCAGCGCTTGAGCTTATCGATGACGATGCTAAGTCAATTGATGCTATTTCCCTAAGCGATGAGACTCTTTCAAGATGCCATTCATTGAAGTCGCTTCCGGATGATGTTATGGATATGTATGCTACAGCGTGGAAAAAGGTTAAGGCTAAGTAGGAGCGGTTCTCCTTGCGAAAACCTAACGCATCGTTCAAATCGGTAACACAATCAAATCAAATTAATACGACCGCCAGGGCTTTTTTCAAAAAAGTCTTGGCGGAATTTTTTTCACTGAAAAATCACAAAATAAAGGTAATATGAATGTTGACAACTTTATACAGTAGGAGTATATTATGAATGTGGTTAGCACTCCAATTGAATGAGTGCTAACAAATTACTCAAAATGCAGGTAAAGAAAGGAGGACATCATGGATTTAAGCTTAAGGCAGATGCAGATTCTTCAAGCGATTATAAATGACTATGTGCAGACTGCTGAACCGGTGGGTTCAAGGGCAATTGCTAAGAAGCACGATTTTGGAATCAGTCCAGCAACGATTAGAAATGAGATGTCCGACTTGGAGGAGCTTGGATATTTAACGCATCCTCACACATCTGCGGGAAGAGTTCCTTCTGATAAGGCATACCGTCTCTATGTTAATCAGCTTATGAAGAAGAAGAATCTGACTAGCAAGGAGAAGCGTATTATAAGGGAGAAGCTTTCGGCTGATAGAAGCGAGTTTGAGTCAACAATCAAGCATGCAGCTGAGTTGCTCTCGGAGATAACACACCTTACTTCGTTTGCTATGACGCCTGCTGTTAACCAGGATACTTTGAATTTTATTAAACTTATCCCAGTTGATGAGAGAGCAATCGTTCTGATGATTGTCTCAAATGGCGGGGTTATAACTAATACGACTTTAAGGTTAAATGTGCCATATACGATGGAAGGTCTGGAGATTCTAAGTAAGACAATGACCCTCCATTACAAAGATAGCACAGTAGATGAGGTCTTAAAGAATTCCATTATTGATGATATTGGAACAGATATTGAGGCTATGTCTGCACTTGCTGGGAATGTAATGCCTAACTTTATGAGGACCGTTGAGGATATGCTTAATGTTAATCTTTATATGGAAGGCTTGACGAACATATTCAGCATTCCAGAGTATAGCAGCATTGATAAAGCGAGAGCTTTTCTTGAGATGTTCAATCGAAAGGATGTTTTTGCCAAAAAGATGCTCGAACGAGAGGACGGCGTTATCGTAACGATCGGAACTGAGAATATGACCGATTTGATGAAGGACTGCTCTCTTATTACAGCGACATACCATGTTGACGGAAATTTGGCGGGCAAGATTGGAATTATTGGTCCAACGAGAATGAAATACGACGAGGTTACCTCGATTATGGAGTATTTGACAAGTAACCTGAGCGAATCATTTAAGCTCAGCAATGGAAAGGAAACAGATAATAATGACAGATAAGAAGAAGGCTTTTGACAAAGCAAAGTCTCAAGCGGCAGATGAAGAGCTTAAGGATGATCAAGCTTCTAAGGCTGCAGAGGGTGCGCAAGATTCTGTAGTAGACAATGATGCGGCAAAAGACAGTTATGATAATGCAAAGGGTAGCACTGCTGAGGCAAAGCAAGGTTCTGAGCAATCTGCTGAGGACAAGGAGTCAGAAAGATATATGAGACTTATGGCAGAGTTTCAGAACTACAAGAAGCGTACAGCAAAGGAGAAGTCAGACATCCATGCTTATGGCAACGAGAAACTGCTCCTTGAGCTTCTACCGGTATTTGACAATTTTGAAAGAGCACTTGCAACCAATGTAACTGATGATCCAGAAGCATATGCACAAGGCATGGGACTAATCTTCAATCAGATGAAGGAAGCTATTGCGAAGGTCGGTATTGAAGAGATAGTTGCAGAGGGCGAAGAGTTTAATCCGGATTTTCACAATGCAGTGATGACTGAGGATAGCGAAGAGCATGATGCTGGCAAGGTCACAAAGGTATTGCAAAAAGGTTATAAATTGAACAGCAAGGTCGTTAGACCATCGATGGTTGTAGTCTCCAAGTAAGCACTAATCGCTTGGTATCGAGGCTTCTAGAGAGAAGCTGTTCGTTAAAATAGTTAAACATAGTTTAGATATAAATTTAGGAGGACATAGAAATGGCAAAGGTAATAGGAATTGATTTAGGAACAACAAATAGTTGCGTATCAGTACTAGAGGGCGGAGACCCAGTAGTAATTGCTAACGCAGAAGGCGCAAGAACAACACCATCTGTTGTTGCTTTCGCAAAGAACGGAGAGAGACTTGTTGGTGAGACTGCTAAGAGACAGGCGGTAACAAACCCTGACAGAACAATCGCATCAATCAAGAGACACATGGGTGAGGATTACAAAGTTGAAGTTGATGGAAAGAAGTACGACCCACAGGAGATTTCAGCAATGATTCTTGCTAAGCTAAAGACTGACGCTGAGGCATATCTTGGCGAGAAGGTTACAGAGGCTGTAATCACAGTCCCTGCTTACTTCTCAGATGCTCAGAAGCAGGCAACTAAAGATGCTGGAAAAATTGCTGGACTTGATGTTAAGAGAATCATCAACGAGCCAACAGCTGCATCTTTGGCATATGGACTAGACAAGGATACAAGCTCTCATAAGATTCTTGTATATGACCTAGGCGGTGGTACATTCGATGTATCAGTGCTTGAGATTGGCGATGGAGTTTTCGAAGTGCTAGCTACTAACGGAGACACACATCTTGGTGGAGATGATTTCGATGACGCTGTAATGAACTTCCTTGCAGATAGTTTTGCAAAGGAGCATGGTGTTGACCTAAGGAAGGACAACATGGCTCTTCAGAGACTAAAGGAAGCTGCTGAAAAGGCTAAGAAAGAGCTTTCAAGTGCGCAGACAACTAAGGTTAATCTACCATTCATTACTGTATCTGCAGAGGGGCCACTCCATATGGATATGGACCTAACAAGAGCAAGATTTGACCAGCTCACATCTTCACTTGTTGAGAAGACAATTGAGCCAATGAACAAGGCAATGCATGATGCCGGTGTAAAGAGCGCTGACATTGACAAAGTAATCCTAGTTGGTGGTTCAACAAGAATTCCAGCTGTACAGGCTGCAGTTCAGAAGGTTACTGGCAAGGAGCCATTTAAGGGAATTAACCCAGATGAGTGCGTAGCTGTTGGAGCTGCTATTCAGGCTGGAGTACTTACAGGTGAGGTGAATGATGTACTTCTTCTTGATGTTACACCACTATCACTTTCAATTGAAACTCTCGGTGGCGTTGCTACAAAGCTTATTGAGAGAAATACAACAATTCCTACAAAGAAGAGTCAGACTTTCTCAACAGCTGCTGATAACCAGACTACAGTAGACATTCATGTAATGCAGGGTGAAAGAGAGATGGCTGCTGGTAATATTACACTAGGTAGATTCCAACTTACAGGCATAGCTCCAGCTCCTCGTGGAATTCCACAGATTGAGGTATCATTCGACATTGATGCTAACGGTATCGTAAATGTAAGTGCTAAAGACCTTGGAACAGGTAAGGAACAGAAGATTACAATTACTTCTTCAACAAAGCTATCAGAAGATGAAATCAATGCAAAGATTAAGGAAGCTGAACAGTTTGCAGAGGAAGATAAGAAGCGTAAGGACGAAGTTGAGACAAAGAATCAGGCTGAAGGAATCATGTTTGAGACTGAGAAGCAGATGAAGGATCTTGATGATAAGGCAACAGACGATGAGAAGGCTGCTGTTAATGCTGCAAGAGAAGATCTTCAGAAGGCTATCGATGCAGATGATTATGACGCAATGAAGGAAAAGATGGAAGCTCTAACAAATGCATTCTATCCAATCTCAACTAGAATTTATCAAGAAGCACAGGCACAGGCTCAGGCTGCCGGTGGAGAAGCAGGCGCAGCTGGAGCAGCTGGCGCTGGTAACCAGGATGGCCGAAGTGGCGATGGTGTATAAGCAGATTTTGAGGTAGTAGAGGATTAATAACTATCGCAGATAAAAGAGATTTCTATGAGGTACTCGGGATACAGAAGGG
>JAAZHB010000220.1 GCA_012510935.1 Clostridiales bacterium | reverse complement strand
TCGCTATAGATAGTTTTTTGGAGATAGAATAATGAAGAAAAATCGGAAACACCTACTGAGCAGAATAAGTGCGACTATTTTAGCAATGGTCTTGCTGTGTTCATTTGCGATGCCTTGCTTTGCAGTAAATGATGTAACAGACTTTAATGTCTCTAAGGTTACATTGACTGAAGAAGAACAAGCTTATGTTGAAGCACATAAGGACAATCCGATTGCCGTTGCCATTTCGGATGATCTTTCGCCTGTCGAATACTATGACAAAAAGGCGGGAGAGTATCAAGGTTTTGTTGTGGCTCTATATGATCTTATTACTAAGGAAACTGGGCTGAAGTTCTCATTTGTAGCGCGCGGCAACAATGAGGAGACCAGACAGCAAATAGCAGACGGCACAATACAGCTCGTAGGTTCTTTATCGAATAATCCTGCAGTAACCTCAACCTTTGGGGTTGTGGCAAGTACGCAATTCTATACGAATGCTATATCAGTTATAACAAAGAATACTTGGTCAGGAACTGGAAATACTCATGACTGTGTTGCTGTCAAAGCAGGTTATCCAGTTTTTACGCAAATAGCAAAGAATCTAGGTTACACGAACATTGTCGAGTATGATAGCTTTCAAGAATGTATAGATGCAGTTAATAATGGAGATGCAGACATAACGCTAATCTCGTCAACTGGCGAGAATGTCCTTCTAGGACATGCTTACTATTCAAAGCTTACTTCTATTATGCTTGCGGATATAACGGGCGGATATTCAATAGGAGTTGCAGACAACGAAGATACAGAGGTGCTTCTTTCAATTATTAACAAATCAATTGAAAATATTCCTAATGAGCAGCTTAATCAGTTAAGGCTGCTATATATTCTGAAAGTACAACCGGAGCGTAACTTCAAAGATGTATTATATGAGAACTCCGCAAGTTTTCTAGTTCTATTGATTCTCTTCGCTTTGGCGGCAGTAATTTTCATTTATTTGAGAATGAGAGAGAAGCAGAAAGTTGCAAAGGTATTGCAAGGGAACAATGACCAGCTCAAACAAGTTCTTAGAGAAAGAGACGAGGCAATAAAGGCTGCTAATATTGCAAATGCGGCTAAGTCAGAATTCCTATCAAGGATTAGCCATGATATTCGCACACCTCTAAATGCAGTATTGGGTTTTTCAGCTCTAGCGAGAATTGAAGAAGATAATCCTGTAAATACAATGGAGTATCTTAGAGAAATAGATGATTCTGGTAGATACTTGCTTGATATAATTAATGATGTGCTTGATATGTCGAAGATTGAGAGCGGTAAACTGGAACTGCATAAGGAATCAGTTAATGTAATTAAGCTTGCAAACAGCATAGCTGACATCTTTAGGGAAGAAGCTCGAGTTAAAGGTATTAAACTGATTACCGATTTTCCTGATATTGAAGACAGATGGCTAATGACAGATTCGCTTAGATTAAAGAGGGTTTTCTCCAACTTGTTATCAAATGCTATAAAGAATTCGGCTAGCGGTACGACAATCAGATGGACCATAAATGAAGTGCTAGAAGAGAATGGATTCTTATATTTCAGTTGTTCAATCAGTGATCAGGGCTGTGGAATGACTGAAGAATTTATGGCCAGAATGTTTGAACCATTTACTCAGGCCGATGCTGAAAATGCTAATGTTGGAACAGGACTTGGATTAGCTATAGTCAAATCTTTAGTAGACTTAATGGATGGTTCTATCGATGTCAAGAGCGAGGTTGGCGTAGGCACAATATTTAATATAGGCATGAAGATGGAAATCGGCGAACCTCCACTTGAGGAGGATATAGGGCTTCTATCTAGTGAAGAGAATCTAGCTGGTTGCCACATTCATCTATGTGAAGATCACCCACTAAATGCCCAGATTGTTGTTAAGCTGCTTGGCAAGAAGCATGCTAAGGTGGATGTTGCCAAAAATGGCATAATTGGAGTTGATAAATTCACTCAAAGTGAAATAGGATTCTATGATGCTATTCTAATGGATATACAGATGCCAGTTATGAACGGGCTTGAGGCAACAAGGACAATAAGAGCTCTAGATAGAGACGATGCAAAGACAATCCCTATAATTGCAATGAGCGCAAATGCTTTTGCAGATGATGTCAATAAGAGCATAGTTGCCGGAATGGATGGTTATGTTACTAAGCCAATCGATGTACAGATTCTATATAGAACTTTGACAAAGTTTATTAGCACCGCGAATGGCGATGCAAATTCAAAAGAATAAAATAAGTGAGGGTGATGGCTTTTTCGCTGTCACCTTCTTTGCTTCTTAAAGCCTGAGAAGGAGAAGTCTACGATGCGTAGGTCGATTGCATGGCAAACCTTTGATATAGTAGTCATATCAAAGATAGAAAGGAAGTATGATAGAAATGAGTTATGTAACAGGAACTACAATAAAAGAATTACGAATCAAGAAGAATTTAACGCAGAAGCAATTAGCTGAT
>JAAZHB010000026.1 GCA_012510935.1 Clostridiales bacterium | reverse complement strand
GCTCAGAGGCTGGGGTGTCTACTGTAGCAGGATATGTAACATATTCTGTTGATGGCGCTGAATACATATTAAGCAATGCAAATTTAGAGAATCTTAAGAAGAGCGATTTAGATACTTTCTCCTCGTTCTCTTCTGAAGAAACTGTCACTGGTAAATGTGCAAAGAGCGAGCCTTTATTTAAGGTTACGGCCAATGGTGATTGGTGGCTTGTCTTTTATGTTAAGAATGATGACGCGGAGCAATATGCTGAAGGAGATTCTGTAGACCTTGAAATCGGCAAGGAATCTTTAACGGCGAGTGTTAGTTCAGTAAAAAAGGGAAAGTCTTCTTCAAGAATTGAGCTTTGTTGCGATGTGTTTGTTAAGAATTATCTGACTTCACGCACTATGGATATAAAGGTTACAACGGCGAGTGCAAGCGGCCTAGTTGTAAACAATAATAGTATTGTAGAGTATGAAGGTAATAAGGGCGTTATCATTAAGAATAACCTAGGATATAAGGAGTTTGTCAGAATTGGAATTCTTGCAGATGATGGAGAACAGTCAGCAGTCTGTGATAGCATCTTTATGGATGCGGATGGCAACTATGTTAATACAATAAAAGTGTATGACGAGATTTTGACCAACCCAGACAAAGCTGATTTGAAAGAAGCTACAGAGAGTACTGAGTAGAATTTCATTTGATAGAAGCAGAATAGAAAAGATTAATAAAAAATGAGTATTGAAACTAAGTATCAAGAGATTTTAGATAAAAAGAATAGTGCTGCGATAAGAAGTGGACGAGATCCTAGAGATGTCACTCTAATGGCGGTAACAAAGACAAGAACGATTGATGAGGTTAAGGAAGTTGTTCGAGCAGGAGCAGTTGCTCTTGGCGAGAATAAAGTTCAAGAGATAATGGATAAATATGATTCAATCCCTGATGCTAGCTGGCACATGATTGGTCATTTGCAAACAAACAAGGTTAAGTTTATTGTTGATAAAGTTGACTTGATTCATTCCGTTGACTCAATCCATTTGGCGAAAGAGATTGATAAGAGAGCGAAGGCAATTGGAAGAGTAGTTCCTGTATTGGTGCAGATTAATTCGGCGATGGAGGCTACTAAGACTGGCATAGAACCAAGCAAAGCTAGAGAAGTCGTATCAGAAATCATTAGCACTTGCGAGAATATTAAGGTGTGCGGGTTGATGTGCATTCCACCTGCTGCTGAATCGCCTGAAGATGTAAGACCATATTTTGCTGAGGCGAGACAGATTTTTGAGGGATTAAATGAGCTCAGCACAGATAGAGAACATCTAGATGCAACGGTTCTTTCCATGGGAATGTCTTCTGATTTTGAAGTAGCTATTGAGGAAGGTTCAACAATGGTACGAGTTGGAAGCTCAATTTTTGGGCCAAGAAACTATAGATAAGCAAATAATACACAAGTTCTACACACTGAGCTGTGTATAAAATAATATAATATATCTGTTTTATATGGAGGATGCGTATGGGGTTTTTTGATGCAGCAAAGAAAATGATGGGTCTTGATTTTGATGATGACGATTTCGAAATTGATCAGGATGAAATTGATCTAGAGAGAAAGAAACTTGAAGATAAACCAGCATTTGAGGAGCCAGGGACACCACTTAAGATTGATCCTGTAATGACTGGAATCAACACTAAGGTAGATAAGCCTTATGAGGTTGTTGCGCCATTAATGTCGCCAAGCATGAAAGTCCCTGAGACAACAGTGAAGCAATCATATAACGGGTCAGGGCAGTTCAAAATGATCGTTATTGAACCAAAGAGTTTTGAGGAGTGTATAAAGCTAGTGGACAACTTGAAAGCTCGTAAGCCTGTTATTGTGAATCTAGAGAAGGTTGAGTCAGTACTTGCTAACAAGATGTTCAATTTCCTTTCTGGATCGACTTATGCTCTTGACGGAACTGCGCAGAAGATTACTCAGAATATTGTAATTTTCTCTCCAGCTAATGTTAATGTATCCGCGCAGGTCAACAGAGAGTATACAAATGCTGCTCCAGTTGCAAAGGCGAGGGAAGAAGAGAATCCGTGGGGGTAGTGTACTAGATGGGAATTCTGATAATTAAAGCCATAAGGCTTTTCTGTGGAGCGCTTCAGCTTATGCTGATTGTAAGAGCATTGATGAGCTGGGTTGTTAGAGACCCATATTCAACAGTGGGAAAGATTTATCAAGCTGTTATTCAATTTACAGAACCGATGGTCGCGCCAATTAGAGCGATTCAGAATCGTTTTTTTGGACAAGGTATGATGATTGACTGGTCAGTATTGATTGCATATTTTGCAATTGAACTTATATCGAATATATTGATTAGTATCGTAGGTGTTGTACTGTTCTAAATTATAAACACTAAGAAAAGAAAGGTAAGGTATTGCTATATGATTATGCCAATTGATATTGATAAAAAAGAATTTAGCCGTGATAAGAAGGGCTATAATTCAAGAGAGGTTGATGAGTTCCTAGACCTAATCGCAATGGACTATGAGAAGGTACTTAATGATAACAGAAGCATGGCTCACAAGATTAAGACAATTGAGAAGCAGCTTGCTGAAGCACAGAAGTCTGATTCTGCTATGCTAGATACTCTTGAAACAGCTAAGAAGCTTATGGCTGATATTTCTGCAAGTGCAGAGAGAAGAGCTGAGCTAATCATGGGAGACGCTGAACTTGAAGCAGAGAACATGATTCTTGATGCTAAGATGACTGTTAAGAAGCTTAACGAAGAGCATCTTACACTTATCAGTAAGGTTGAAAGACTAAGGGCTAATTATAAAACAATGCTTCAGAGTGAGATAGATAAGCTTGCTCAAGATGAATATGATTTACTCAAAGATATCGATAGAAGCGATATCCCAGAAATCAGTGCAGAAATAAGCACAACAGGTGATGAGAAAGTTGTTAAGCAGGATACACTTACAGTTCCATCAGAACCTCAGGTAGCTAAGAGAGCAACAGTCTCAGTTGCACCAGCTTCAACAGCAGTAGATGAAGAGCATGCAACAATTTCTGACTTGTCTGATAGCCTTAAGAGAATGGCTCAGGAACAAAATCAGATTAACGATACAATTATTCTAAAGTAGTAATATGCCGATTGCGATAATTTCTGGCATTACTATTCTAGACCAGATTGTTAAAATCATAATACGATCCACACTTTCTAGTGGCGAGAGCTTACCCGTGATAGGGAATTTTTTCCGCATTGTGTTTGTTCGCAACACGGGTACATCTTTTAGTATGTTTGAAAGCAATGAGTGGATTACTTTGGGGCTTACGAGCGTACTATTAATCGTATGCTCCTTTTATTTGGTTTCAGAAGTTAAGAAAAGTAATAGCTGTAAATATATTATTATATGCCTCGCCTCAATAATTGGAGGGGGACTTTCGAATCTGCTTGATAGATTATTTGTAGGTTATGTTACCGACATGTTTTCTGTTGGGTCGTTTGCAGTCTTCAATGTGGCAGATATTTTTATTACATGTGGATGTATAATCTTAATAGTGTATATTATGTTCTTTGATAAGGAGGACAGATAATGAAGCTTATCGTAGAGCAGTTAGATGCTGGACAAAGGCTAGATGTATATGTTTCATCAAGGCTAGATACAATATCGAGAAGCTGTGCGCAACAGCTTGTTTTAGGTGGAAATATTCTTGTCAATGGCGATAAGCAATCCAGCAAGAAATACAAAGTAAAAACCAGCGATGAAATTGAAGTGGATATTCCTGAACCGGAAGAAAACAGCGTAGAGCCAGAAGATATCGCTTTAGATATCGTATATGAGGATGATGATGTTCTCGTTGTAGATAAACCACGAGGGATGGTCGTTCATCCAGGTGCAGGCACTGCCAATGGAACCTTAGTTAATGCGTTGTTAAATTATTGCGGTGACTCGCTTTCTTCAATAAATGATAGCGATAGACCGGGTATTGTCCATAGAATCGATAAGGATACCAGCGGACTGTTGATGGTAGCGAAGAACAATAATGCGCATGAAAGTCTCGCTGCACAGCTAAAGAATCATAGCTGCAGGAGAGAATATACAGCCCTAGTATATGACAATATTGTTGAAGATGATATTACAATCGATAAGCCAATAGGCAGAGACGAGAGAAATAGGCTTAGAAGAGCAGTTAATGGCTCTGCCCCAAGAGATGCTGTTACTCATATTCATGTTATAAAAAGATATGGGAAATATACTTTGGTAAAAGCAAGGCTTGAGACGGGAAGAACACACCAAATTAGAGTTCATATGGCGTACATAAGCCATCCGCTAGTTGGAGATTTGCTCTATGGTCCTAGAAAACAGAAGTTTGTTAAGGATGGGCAGCTCCTTCACGCAGGAGTTCTTGGCTTTATCCACCCAACAAGCGGGGAATATATGGAATTTGAAAGCCCGCTTCCAAAGTATTTTACTGATGTGCTTGATAAACTTAACCGCATGTTCCCTAATCAAATAGAGGCTCAAGAAGAGTACCAAAGTGAGAACTAGGTAGAATCCCAACTTGAGATCTAGATAGCGTACCAAATGGAGGAATAGTAACGAGGTGTATTATGAAAAAATATAATAAGATAAAAACTAAAGCAAGCACGCTACTGTACCCACTTCCAGTTGCAATGGTTTCATGTGGCAACATGGAGGAAAGCAATATTATTACAGCGGCGTGGACAGGGATTATTAATTCAGATCCTCCAATGACTTATGTTTCAATTAAGAAAGAGAGATTTTCGCATCACATTATTGATGAAAACAGAGAGTTTGTGATCAATCTAGTTAACGAAGACTTGGTAAAGGCAATGGATTTCTGTGGAGTAAAGTCTGGCGAATTGGTCGATAAGTTTGGAGCGATGTCGCTTACAAAAGTGCAGGCAGACGAAGTAGGCGCCCCAATGATTGCAGAGGCTCCAATAAGTTTAGAGTGCAAGGTTTTTGAGATAAAGGAGCTACCAAGTCATGATATGTTCATGGCGGAAATATTAGCTGTTCATATAGCAGAGGACTACATTGATGAAGACGGAGCATATAGACTCGGAGAAATGGGACTTGTAACACTTACGCATGGAAGTTATTATAAGATTGAGAGAAGAAAACTTGGCTTCTTTGGATTCTCAATTATGAAGAATAAAACAAAGAAGAAATTCGGTAAGAAGGGCCCTGTAAGGAGGGGATAGACATGATTAGCGAGCAAGAGAAAAAGAATATTAAGGACTTATATAAAGCTTTTATCGCTCTTGAAACAGAAGAGGAGTGCGAGGCATTCCTTGATGATGTGTGTACTATCAAAGAGATTCGCGACATGGCGGCTAGGCTTAAGGTTGCAAGGATGCTTGATGAGAAAAAAGTGTTCAGTGAAATAACTCAGCAGACTGGCTGCAGCTCAGCGACAATTAGCAGAGTTAATAAGTGCTTGCAATTCGGGGACGGCGGATATTCAACTGTTATTGAAAGGTTGAAAGAGAAATAGAATAGAAAAGCAATTCTCTTTGATAAATGGTACTATGAAGACCAGAAAATTGGAAATATGCCAGTCTACAAGCGATTGCAAGTCGCCGGTAGACTGGCTTTTCTTTTTTTTGGACATTCTGTTTTCCGCAAGGAAAATGAAGGTGGTATAATCGAGGTATATCATATATTGGAGGTTCGAATGATTGAATTGATAGAAGTAAAAAATATTGACGAATACTATAGAAAATTAAATGTTGGAATAGAAACGTCGAAAATGTGGAACACTTTACAATCTAAGTCAGAAGTTGGTTTAGCTAAAAGCGAAAGAGGATATCAGCAAGTTGCCAGAATAATGGGAGGAAATATTGCAAGAGGTCTTAGTTTAAATGCTGATTTGGCAGAGTGTTTGGTCATGTGTCAAGGAGCTTTTTTCCCAGCATATGGGAAAGAAGGCAAGAAAGTCGTTATGCGCTATATGCGAGAAAATGACATAGAAATGTCCGAAGCAGATTTAGCTCGGAATTTCGTTGAGTACGATTTAAGTAGAACAAAAAATATTGTTTCGGTAGATTTTGATAATAAATTAAAAGAATTATTTGATGTGGATAATGAACCTAAAACTAAAGAAGTAGAATTGGCAAGAATGTGTGGCAAAACAATTGAGTCAATCAAAAAGATTGAAATGAATACTAACACAAATCAAGCTGATTTTGTATATTCTATGATAAGAGATATTCAGCACGATTGCATAAGTGCTGGCGAATTAGTTGAAAGCGATAAACTTCAAGAATTATTAAAAGGAGTATCTGACAGAGAAGTCGAATTATGTGATAATAAGCGCCTTGAGATATATGATAGAATAAAAAGCTTATCTAGAATATTCAAGAGTGAAAAAATGTCAGGGATATACGAGTACATAGGAGCCAGTGAAAGATAAGCGAATGAAAACTTCTGACAACAAATGTAATACAATTGACAAAATCACGCTCTTGTAATACAATGTATTACAAGAGAAGAGGGGGTGCTGACATGACACTATCATTGAGGCTTAGTGATGAGGATACATTGCTTATAAAGAAATATGCAGAATTAAATCATATTAGTGTTTCAGAATTAATGAGGCAGTCCGTTATGGAACGAATTGAAAACGAATATGACCTAAAAGTCTATGAAAAGGCAATAGCGGAGTATAATGCTAACCCTGTTAGCTATTCACATGATGAAGCTAAGAAAATGCTGGAGTTAGATTAATGAAATTTTCTGTAAAATACACCAAGCAAGCAATTAAAGATTTAAAAAAACTAGACAAACACACAAGAGCATTAATTGTTGGATGGATTGAGAAAAACTTAGTCGACTGTGAGAATCCAAGACAACATGGTAAGGGGTTAACAGCTGATCGAAATGGACAATGGAGATATAGAATTGGAGATTATCGACTAATTGCAGATATCAACGATTCAGAGATAATAATATTGGTTCTTAATGTGGGACATAGAAGAGATATTTATATTGATAAATAAAACATGCGGAACCTCAAATAGCTATGTATGAAAAAACATCTAGACAATTGTTATCTAGATGTTTTTTGCATACACTTTATTCTCATTAGCTGGCAGGAATTATCTACTAACCCTCATATACGAAGCAGTCCATAAATCTTAGTTTGAATAGATTTCTATCATGAAGGTAATCGATTCTTTCTTTAATAGTTAAATCTTCGATTTCCCCAGTTCTAATATATCTATCTAAAACTTCGTAAGTGAAGCCTAGTTTATCTTCGTCTGACATTCCACTTAGGCCATCTGAAGGAACCTTGTCAACAAGTGCGCTTGGTAACCCTAGTTCTCTTCCCATAGCTCTAATCTCTGCCGTTGTAAAGCTTGATATTATGCTCACATCACCAACAGAATCTCCATATCTAGTTGAGTAACCTACCCAGTCCTCGGAAAGATTGCAAGTATTTATAACACGACCATTCAAAGATTGCCCTACCGCATAAAGAGTAGACATTCTTAATCTTGGCGCAAGATTAATCATAGTGTCTTTTCCAACAGTAATATTTGCATTATTTAATTCTTCAAGCATTGAGTCATAGGCGCCCTTGATATTTACAGTATATTGGTTAATCCCAAGGTGATGAATTAGAAGTTCTGCCATATCTATATCGCTTTGGTCTCCGTTAGGCATCATTACTCCAATAACCCTGTCTGGGCCAAGAGCCTTTGCACAAAGAGCTGCAGCAATGGAGCTATCCTTACCTCCGCTGATACCAATAATTGCATTGCATCCCTTACCATTTTCTTCAAACCAATTTTGAATATATTCTACGGTTGCAGTAACTGCTTTTGCAGTATCGAAATTCATTTTATATACCTCCGAGCTTTTCAAGAATTAAACTACTCAATTATCATACCACAAACGCATATTTGATAGAAGAAATAACGACCGTATGATAGAATATATACAAATAAATTTTTGCAGGAAACAGCAAATAATAAAGAGAATTTTTTGAGAGTTAGGAGAATCAAATGAGATATAGCATCAAGGATTTTAAAGTAGGCGATTCAGTAGGCGACTATTTTGTTGTAATAAAAGCTGATATTAAGGTAGGCGGTGCCGGAAAGCACTATCTGAATGTCGATTTATCTGATGCAACTGGACAGATAAATTCAAAGAAGTGGACTCTTCTTTCTAGCGAGAAGGGTTTTCTTGAAGGTCTCAAGGCCGGAGATATAGTTTACGTTGAAGGAAAGGTTAAGGAGTTCAACGGCGCGTCTCAATTGAGTATAGATGTTATGCAACCAGTGATGGAAGGCGCGGACTATTCTCGCGCAGATCTTTTTAAGGCGGCACCAGAGCCATCTGAGGAGATGTATAACTATATTGTTGGTAAGATTCAGTCCTTTGAGGACGAGGAACTAAAATCAGTATGTATGGCATTTTATGAAGAAAACAAAGAGAAACTATTGTATTATCCAGCAGCTATGCGTAATCACCATGCGGAATATGGCGGGCTGCTTTACCATGTTAAAAGGATGATGATGTCTGGCGAGAAGCTGTGTGAAATCTATACTTACTTAAATAGAGACTTGCTTCTGGC
>JAAZHB010000219.1 GCA_012510935.1 Clostridiales bacterium | reverse complement strand
TAATTGCCTCAACAATTCCCATCTGCCCCTCGAAAGGTCCACTTACAATTCGTATTGTATCACCAATAGCGATATCCAGGTCGATTCTAACCTTCTCAACTCCCATTCTTGCAATCTCCTCTTTAGATAGAGGAATAGGGTTTGAGCCATGTCCAACAAATCCAGTAACTCCCTCGGTATTTCTAACAAGATACCAAGATTCATTGTTTACAATCATCTTAATTACTACATATCCAGGGAAAAGCTTCTTAGTCTTTACCTTCTTCTCTCCCTTTGCAGTAATCTCAATTGCTGTTTCCTCAGGAATAGCTACCTCAAGGATAAGATTTTGCATGTTACGGTATTCTACCATTCTTTCAATACTCTGCTTAACCTTATTCTCATATCCTGAATAGGTATGAATTACATACCATTTTGCTGTGCCATCACCACGAAGACCTTCGCCTTCAAGTGGGGAGACAGCAGTCTTATTCAAATTCGTGTTTTCAGTCTCTGTCATTTCTGTCTCCATTATTTCTATGATAGCGTTACCCCTAGAATTCCCTTTAATGCAGCAAGGAATCCTGTATCAATCAGCCAAAAAGCTAATGAGAAAAAAGCGCATGTTACAAGCACAACAACCGTGCTCTTAACAAGCTCGTCCTTTGTCGGCCAGACTACCTTCTTAAGTTCTTGTCTTACACCCTTAAGGTAGTTAAAAAGACCCTTCTTCTCCTTTGTAGCAGACTGGCGGCTTGATGCTGCATCTACTTGTTTCTGGAGAGTCTCGACTGACTTCAGCTTTTCTTCTTTTGTTCTCTCATTAATAGTCATATTTGTCTCCGTTGCTGATAATCGTAATACCTACTTTGTCTCCTTGTGGAGAGTCTCCTTGTTACAGAACTTACAATACTTCATTAGTTCAATTCTGTCTGGATTGTTTCTCTTATTCTTAGTAGTACTGTAATTTCTCTGCTTGCACTCTGTGCATGCAAGAATAACTTTATTTCTTACTCCGCTAGCCATGTTATCCTCCTCTATTAAAGTATTGCAAAAACTTTATTCCTCCAACTTAAAACCAGAGCGGTCGTTTTTCGCTCTGTTCGTAAAATTAGATAAAGTTGCTTAATAATGATACTCTAGACGACTTGTAAAGTCAATGAAAAAATAATTTTTCTTAGCACCATTCCTCTTTTATATCAAATTTTACGGTTTTTGGCGTTTTGCGCTTATTATCTATCCTTAAAACTAATTCAAATACTTGTTTAGTTTATGGTCTACTCCATCTGAATCCACAGCATAAATCATAATATTTGGGCCTTCGCCCTCCGTTCTGATGGAAGTAATATTCTCATAATGTCCCAGACGCGTTTCTAGTCTTGCATCATGCTTATCAGCAAGAACCTTTGGCTTTAGTGCTGAAACAGTTCCATCTTTAAGTAAGAAAATTACTGCTCTGTAACCTTCTTTTCCAAAAGCAATTACATAGGCTTCTTGAACTCCCATTGCAGCAATGTAGTTGTCTCCAACAAGAGTCTTTAAATCTCCAGTAGTAGATAGCACCACCTCTCCACTTGAGAGAACTCTAATTTGGTCAATATTAATTGCCTTATTTGCACCAATGTTCTCATCTATATTATCAATAGTCTGGATTACATCATTCTTATCTACATTATCTTTGTTGGTTTTGGCGCAGCCAGTTAACCCTATTATCAAGACAGCAGACAGGATAAGCAATGAAACTTTATTCAGCTTTTTCATCTCTTGCCCTTCTAATTGCATACATTACAACTGCAGCCGCATTTGATGCATTTAAAGAATTGATTTGACCTCTCATAGGTAATGATATAACAAAGTCGCACTTGCTCTTAACATTTCTGCTAATACCCTTACCCTCATTTCCAATTACGATTCCGATTGGCCCTGACATGTCTTGTTTGTAATATGTCTTTCCATCCATGTCTACCGCAGCAATCCACAGGCCCTCTTCTTGAAGTTCTTCTATTGTTCTTGAAAGATTTGTTACCTGAACTACAGGCATAGTTTCAATTGCTCCAGCTGCTGATAAAGCTACTACTGGTGTTAGTGAGCACGCACGCCTCTTTGGAATAATAACTCCATGGGCACCAGCTCCCTCTGCAGTTCTAATAATTGCTCCAAGATTATGCGGGTCTTCTAATTCATCAAGGAGAATAAGAAATGGTTCTTCGCTCTTTGCTCGTGCATTCTCAAGAACTTCTCGAAGTTCTGCATATTTATATGGAGATACCTTTGCAACAACCCCTTGGTGCTTTGCACCCGGAGCCATTGAGTCAATGCGTTCACGGTCTACTGTATCCACTATCACGCCTTGTTCCTTTGCAATTGCAACAATCTGCGCAATTGAGCCAACCGCACCCTTTGCAATGAAAATTCTCTCAACTTCTCTATCACCCTTGAGAGCTTCAATTACTGGATTGCGGCCTGCAATTACATCAAGGCCTGCTTCATCATAGAAAGAGTTCTCTTCAACCGCAACTTGTACAGTACGCGGATTTCTATCAGTTCCTCTGCCATGCTTCTTATAATCAGACCTGTCGGTTTTTATATGATCGCCTCTGCTAGACTTCTTAGAGTCGAAACCGCCACGATGATACGATGTACTGGCCTCACCTGCAGAATTGCGATCTCTTCTGTTTTTGCCAGAACGAACGGGCTTTCCTGAGCGACTGCCCTCTAAGTATCTTTTATTATCTCTTTTTGACATTTATTAAAATCTCCTATGCCTTCTTTTTGTATGTGCAGAATGTAAATTGTATTCCATTACTTTCCTGAACATCGCTCTCATTAACCAGCTCAAAGCGATCGTCCTTATCGATATTTACAATATGGGCGTCCGCGTTAAGATCTGCTTGGAATTTAGTAATGTACAAAGTATCACAGCGATCATAATATCTATTGTACATACTTGCACCGCCTATAAGGAAAATATCATCTGAATGGTGACTTCCAAGCGCCTCCCATAAGTCCTCTTCTGAATTAATTATTGTGCATCCTTTCGCCTCAAATTCAGGGTTAGTAGTAAGTACATAATTAACTCTATTTGGAAGACCTTTCTTCCCTGGGAAAGACTCCAAAGTTTTTCTCCCCATTACAACGACATTCCCCGTTGTCTTCTCCTTGAAGAACTTCATGTCGCCTGGAACATTTGCCAAAAGGCCTCCGTCTTTACCTATGCCCCAATTCTCATCAACCGCTACAATTAAATTCACTATTAATACCTCGCTACTCGTCTTTTGTATACTTATCTATATTGCTACCGGGATATTTTTAACCTGAGGATTTTTCTTATATTCCTCAACAATGACATCCTCTGCAGTAAAATCATAGAAATCCTTAATGTTTGGATTCAGTCTTACCTTTGGTGCATCATATTGCGGTCTTTTGATAAGCTCTTTTACTATATCCACATGCCTATCATAAATATGTGCATCACTGATTACATGTACAAGTTCGCCGGCCTTTAATCCGCTTACCTGAGCCAACATCATCAGGAGAACCGAATATTGCACAACATTCCAATTATTTGCAGTAAGAATATCTTGGGAGCGCTGGTTAAGTATCCCATTTAAAGTGTCCCCTGAGACATTAAATGTCATGCTGTAAGCACACGGCTCAAGATTCATCTCTGATAAGTCCTGAAAATTATAGATATTAGTCAGGATTCTTCTTGAGTATTTGTCATTCTTAAGAGCCCACAGAACATTATCCACTTGATCCATTTCACCTTGCTTAAACTTATATTTTACCCCAAGCTGATATCCATAAGCTTTGCCAATTGAGCCACTTTCATCAGCCCACGAATCCCAAATCCTGGATTTTAGATCCTTCACATTATTAGATTTCTGTTGCCATATCCATAGCATCTCGTCCACCGCTAGCTTTATTGCCGTTGGTCTAAGAGTCAAAGTTGGAAACTCCTCTTGTAAATTATACCTATTTACAACACCAAATTTCTTTATTGTATGTGCAGGCGCCCCATCTTCCCAGTGGGGTCTGACATTCTGTCCTTCTGAGCTAAATCCATTAGCCACAATATCCTGACACATTTCTACAAATAATTGATCTGCTTTACTCATTTGTATGCTCCAAATTCTTCAAAACTATAATATTTTAGACTACGCTTCGACAATCGAAATCGCCTCTGCTACAACTTCATCTAGTCTCTCCCAGTTCTCACTTAAATACAAGAAGCCAACTAGCGCTTCAAATCCTGTTGCCCACTTGTAATTCCGCGGGTCAGAAGTCTTTGGCCTGGAGGTAGCCCTATGATTTCTTGCACGCTTTAAAAGTCTTTCTTCTTCATAGGTAAGAAACTCTTTCTTACAAAACTCCTTTGCGATTTTTGCCTGCCCTGCCGAAGAAACATATGATACCGCATTGTGATTTGCTAAATTTACATCATTTGGGAGCTTCGCTATTACATGCTTGCGAATACGCAATTCATATTCTGCATCTCCTACATAGGCGAGTGCAGTCGTACCCATCTTATTAATATCTATCATATTTAAATTATCTGCCATTAGTTTCTGATTATTTGAACTCCCTGTGGTGTATCTTTCAAGGTGATTCCCTTGCTTACTAATTCATCGCGAATCTCATCTGCACGTGCAAAGTCCTTTGCCTTTCGTGCAGCCTGTCTCTCATTTACAAGAGCCTGAATATCCGCACCTATTGCATCCTCTTCTTCTAACTGGAATACTCCAAGCACATCGCCTAGCTCATGAATTCTATCTAGCGCTGCCTGTGCAAATTCCTTTGATGCTCCACCATTCACAACAATGTTAATCTCGGAAAGCATCTCAAATATCACCGAAATTGCTGATGCGGTATTAAGGTCATCATCCATTGCATCAATAAATGCATCTTTATATTTCTCTAGCCCGTTAAGAGCCTCCTTCTCAACTTCTGACAGACCATCATTACCATTTTTTGTTAAAAACTCAAGAGTTTCAATTCCAGTAATAATTCTGTCATATCCAGTCTTCACATTTCTCATGTCCTGGTCGCTGAAGTTAATTGGATGACGATATTGCCCCGACAGAAGGAAGAATCTTATAAAATCTCCACTAAATTCATTACGAATATCTCTGACTGTAAAGAAATTGCCAAGTGATTTGGACATCTTCTCTCCATCAACTGTAATATATCCATTATGCATCCAGTATCTTGCAAATGGCGCACCGTTGCATGCCTCTGACTGCGCAATCTCATTCTCATGATGAGGGAATTGCAAGTCCTGTCCGCCTCCATGGATATCGATTGTCTCACCTAGATGCTTTTTTGCCATAGCTGAGCACTCAATATGCCATCCTGGTCTTCCCATTCCCCACGGTGAATTCCATGCAATTTCATCTTCTGACTTTCTAGCCTTCCAAAGAGCAAAATCGACTGGGTCTTTCTTTACATCGCCAACAGCAATTCTTGCGCCTGACTCCAAATCATCTATGTTCTGCCCTGAAAGTTTGCCATATTCTGGAAATTTACGCGCAGAGTAATATACATCCCCATCCGCTTCATATGCATAGCCCTTGTCGATAAGGGTTTGCACAAAATCAATAATGTCCTGAATATGTTCCGAAACCTTTGGATGAACATCTGCCTTTTCAACATTAAGGCTTCCTGCATCATCATAATATTCCTTAATATACTTTTCGGAAACTTCTGGAGCTGTGATACCTTCTTCTCTTGCTCGATTAATAATCTTGTCATCTACATCGGTAAAATTCTGAACAAACTTAACATCGTAGCCTCTATACTTAAAGTATCTTCGTAGAGTATCAAAAACTACGAAAGGTCTTGCATTGCCGATGTGGAAGAAATTATATACCGTTGGTCCACAGACATATATTTTCACCTTGCCCTCTTCTAGCGGAATAAACTCCTCTTTGCGGTTGGTAAGTGTGTTGTAAATCTTCATGTGAATCACCTCATAAAAAATTATAATTAATAAAATGTTTACTCGTATTATTATCTTACTATATCCCAAGAAGTGCTCCAATGCACCCCATAATAATCAGAATAAAAAACGGATTATTCTTATAGTATCCAATAAGCACAATCGTTGCTATACAGATTAAGACAGAAATTGGATCAATCGGTAGATTGCTAATAAATTCTACTATAGCAGGAAACATCTTGCCTAGCCTATCAATTCCTAGATAAGATTGTCCTAGAAAAGCTCCAGACGATATTGTAACAAATGCACTAGTCATCATACCAACACTTGCAGGCTTAATGCCTGCAATCATACCCTTAACATATGGGTTTGAAGCATAGTTTGCTAAAAACTTGCAAATCACAGACACTATTACAAAGGCTGGCAAAGCAACGCCGAATGTAGCTGCAATTGCTCCCATGATGCCCGCTGCATCATACCCGACATAAGTTGCCATATTCACAGCTACTGGTCCGGGTGTTGCCTGAGCAATTGCCACCATACTAGAGAAATCTTCTATTGATATGCTTGTGAATGGCTGGATGGTATCGAAAATCAACGCAATTATCGTAAGTCCTCCGCCAAATCCAAGCAAACCAATTTTTGCAAAAGAAAGGAAGAGGCTAACTAGTATCATTTGTTCTCATCCTCCTTCTCTATATCATCGACATCATTCTGTGCATATTTCAGTCGAATATGTGCCGATATCACCCCATAGATAAGGAACCCAATTACCACATAAGCAACTGGCACTTCAAGGAAACTAATTAGAACGAAGCTTAATACTGCTAGTGCCGCCGAAATCCAGTCGCCGATTGCCATTGAAGCTACCTGCCATACTGCAACAACAATCAGTCCTGCCGACGCAGCCCTAAGGCCTGCAAGAGCCCCTTGCACAATAGCCATGTCTCCAATTACATTTATTCCTTGGGCTATTAGTAGAATAACTATAAATGAAGGGAGAAGAACCCCTATTGTTGAAACGAGGGATCCAAGAAAACCTTTTTTCTTAAATCCCACGAATGTTGCCATATTAATTGCGATAACACCCGGCAGGCTCTGGCAGATTGCAATCATATCAGCCATTTCCTCATCAGAAAACCACTTCTTATCTCTAACAAGTGAATCTCTAATGATTGGTATCATTGCGACTCCGCCGCCTACCGTAAAAGTTCCTAGCTTCAAGAAAAAACTAAAAAGCTCAAATAGCATTACAGCCCGTACTCCTCTGCTTTCACTAGTTCAATTGCTGCTTTAGTTGCATCCTCAACTTCCATAACAGTCATATCCTGTTCTCTACGCAACTTGTACTCAACTTTGCCTTCTGCCGCTAGCTTACCAACGGTAATTCTAATTGGCATTCCAAGAAGATCCGCATCGTTAAATTTAACCCCTGGTCTCTCATCCCTATCGTCAAGAAGAACCTCAACCTTAGCTGCCTCTAGTTCATCCATTATCTTCTCGCCAAGCGCCATCTGCGTCTCATCCTTCGAGTTTACAACAGTAATAATAACATGATATGGAGCAACAGAAACTGGCCAGATTATTCCCTTCTCATCATGGCTCTGCTCAATAACAGCTTGCATTGTTCTAGTAATACCAATGCCATAGCAGCCCATATGGTAAACGCAATCGTTTCCTTCTTCATCTTTATAGTAAGTATTCATTGATTCTGAATACTTTGTTCCAAGCTTGAAGATCTGTCCAACCTCAATACCTCTTGTATGCTTAATAGGCGCTCCGCACTTTGGACAAGCGTCTCCCGCCTGTAGTGTCTTGATATCTGTTACGATATCACCAACATAATCTCTGCCATAGCAAACGCCTGTCATATGATGATCAAGTTTATTAGCTCCTGCAACCATATTTACCGTTCCTACAAGCTCAGAGTCAACTACTACCTTGCAATTCTTAAGACCAACCGGTCCAGTAAATCCACCAACGATTCCAGTTACATCGCCCATCTCATTCTCATCAGCGAACTCAATATAATGTTCAGGAATTCCAAGAGCATTAACTAACTTAATCATATTAAGCTGTCTATCTCCTCTTACGAAGGCGCACACATACTCATTTGGATTCAGCTCGTCATCATATGTTACAAACATAAGAGCCTTGATTGATTTCTCAACAGGAATTTCCAAGTAGTTGCACACATCTTCAATAGTCTTAGTATCAGGTGTAAATACAACCTTTGTCTCTTCCATATCTGCAACTTCAGGCTTGTCATCAACACATTCAGCCCTCTCAATAGTTGCTGCCATGTCACATTCTGTACAGAAAGCAAGTTCAGACTCTCCTACATTGGAAAGCGCTGAAAACTCATGGGACTTGCTTCCACCGATAGGTCCGTTATCAGCCTCTACAATTCTATAGTTAAGTCCACATCTTGTGAAAACTCTTTCATAAGCGCCCCACTCTTCCATGTAGCTCTTCTCTAGCCCTTCTGGATCTCTATCGAAAGAATATGAGTCTTTCATAATGAACTCTCTTGATCTCATGAGTCCGTATCTTGGACGAGCCTCATCTCTATACTTGAACTGAATGTGGTATAGGCTCATAGGAAGTTCTCTATATGAAGAAACTTCACTCTTTACGATATCTGTGAAAACCTCTTCACAAGTTGGATTGAGTATAAAGTCTCTATCATTTCTATCCTTTATTCTCCATAGTTCTGGACCGTATGCATACCATCTCCCGGATTCCTTCCATAACTCCGCTGGGTTAATTGCAGGCATATGAATCTCCTGGCATCCAATTCTGTCCATCTCTTCTCTTACAATCTGCTCGATCTTACGAATGGTTCTCCATCCAAGTGGCATGAATCCATATATTCCGGCAGCCAGCTTACGAATCATATTGCTTCTGATAAGCAGCTGGTGACCCTCTAACTCTGCCTCCTTAGGCGCTTCTCTTAGTGTCTTGAGGTGCATCTTAGATAATTTCATTGTTAAAATCTCCCTTCAATTGAGCAAGTGGCTATTGCAGCAATGCCCTCGCCTCTTCCCGGAAAACCAAGTCCTTCTGTTGTAGTCGCCTTGACATTCACAGCTGAGTCAGGTATTCCTAGTGCTGTTGCAACATTGTGCCCCATTTCTTCATTGTATGGTGACAGTCTAGGTCTCTCGCAAATAATTGTCACGTCAATATTGTTGATTTGACAATCTCCGATTATTTCCTTAACCTTTTTGAGTAAGCCAATACTGTCAGCATCTTTATATTCATCATTATTGTCTGGAAAATGATATCCGATGTCTCTCATTCCTGCCGCTCCAAGTAGAGCATCCATAATCGCATGAGTAGCTACATCAGCGTCCGAGTGTCCCAGTAAACCGAGCTTGTTGGGGACTGGAGTCCCGCATAGTATTAGAGCTCTATCCGGGACGAGCTTGTGGACATCATAACCTGTTCCCACTCTCGTAGTCATTGGCACATCCTTTATTGTAGTAATTTTGTTATTCGAATAAGAGCCTTCGACAATGCATACTTCTATTCCAGCAAAATCTGCAACCGAGGCATCATCTGTTCCTATATAACCTTCTTCATCAGCCTTACGGTATGCCTCAAGTATGTCGTAAAGGCTGAAAGTCTGAGGAGTTTGAACATTATATATGCGGTCTCTTTCAATAACACTGCTCTTTATTATAGGGTATAACGGCTCTTGTTTCAATATACTATTATCGATAATCCTAACTGAGTCCGTACATGGAACCGCTGTAACAACCGCTTTACAGGTACTCATAGCGACAATGTTTCTATTGATTACTTCATTCGTTATTCCCGGTCTTGCTGCGTCATGAATCAATGTCATCACCTCTGACGGTCCCACTGCAACTGATTCTGAGTTAGGACAATCCAATTGCTGTTCACAAGCATCCTTTTGCACAGCCTTAAGCCCGGCTATTACAGAGTCTCTCCTCTCCATACCTCCTCTTTCAAGAATTATTCTCTTCCCGAAAGACTTTTCAACTTTTTCAATTATTTCTAAGTATTCTCCGTCAAGAGAACCATCTTGTGGGCTTACTAGACAGATCACATCTATCTTGCTGTTTGATGCCCAAACCCTTAAGGATTTCTCTAAAACCGAAATTCCTCCAACTTTAATTAGCTGCTTTGGTATTGGTCCTCCAACGCGAAGACCTTTTCCAGCAGCGACAATAATGGAATAGATTCTCTTGTAGTCCTTTGCTTTGTGCATAACACTAAATTCCTTTATCTACAGCACTTGTGTTTAGATAAAAAGAAATGGCCGAGCTCATATTAGCTGCTAACTAAATACTTGCCTCGACCAAATCGTCAGTTTCTTTTGCTTCATACCCACCTGCGCACATTAACTCACTTTCAAGAATCTGCTTTGCCGTTCCAAGCAAATTCTTCTCTCCAGTTGAGAGCGGCTTGTTTCTGTCCGTCAAAACAAGGTTTCGAACAACCTGCGCAACCTTTAAGATATCGCCAGACTGGAGCTTCTCCATATTATCTCTATATCTCTTATTCCAGTTGTTGCACTTCGGATCTGCATCCTGTCCAAGCACTTGAATAACTCCATCAATCTCAGTCTCGGAAATAACCTCTCTTACTCCAATTGTACCTGATGTGCCTACCGGAACGCTAACATCCATCTTGCTATGCGGAAGTGATATGCAATAAAAACTACGGGCCTCACCAAAGAAATCTCTTTCCACGATATCGGTGACAATTCCCGCGCCATACATTGGATATACTACTTGATCCCCAATCTTAAACATTTACACACTCCTTTTCTCTATCATTATATCACTTTGAAATGATTTTTCAATAAATTAATAAATTAATAAATTTATTAATTTATCATTGCACAGTATAGTTGTCAACACTTTATTGAAAAATATTGCACAAAAATATCAATGCTGGTGAATTTCCCCATAATAATAAAGACTTCCAGTGTGTTTGCAGGGGATAAATAGTTGTATATCTAGGCGTGACATCGTAGATTTATTATATTGCCGGCTCTATTTGTTGCCTCGCTGCTTTTTAGCAAAGTTGCGGGCATTCTTCATTCCACCAATATCCTTAAACATACGCTCAAACTTTTTCTCCTCAATTTCTTTGGAGCTTAACCCTTCATATCCGGCTTCATCTTTAAGTTTGCAATAATTGTTCCATCGCCTTTTACTTAAACGTCCATCCTCAAGCGCCATTTGAATTGCACAGTCAGGCTCCTTGGTATGAGAACAGTCAGTGAACTTGCACTGTGCTATTAAAGCTTCTATATCATCAAAGGTTTTACTCAAGTCGGCGCATTCTATACCAAGCTCCCTCATTCCCGGAGTATCTATCAGAACGCCGCCAAATGGGGATATGATCATCTCTCTATCAGTCGTAGTATGTCTACCCTTGTCCTCTTTGCCAATATCGAAGGTGGCTAGTAAGTCAATCCCTAACAGCTTGTTGATTAAGGTTGACTTTCCGACGCCAGATGAGCCAATAAACGCAGATGTTGTTCCATAGGCAAGATATTTCGCTAGCTTCTCTCTTATCTCCCCATCTTTATCGGAAAAAGATGAAAGTGAAACTACATCCGTAAAAGGAGCTGCAGTCTCAACCTCAACGATTGCTTCTGATAAGGACTCGCACAAATCGGTTTTGGTAAGCACAACAACGGGAGTGGCTCCGCTGTCCCATGCAACACTCAAGTAGCGTTCAAGACGATTGAGATTATAGTTATTATTCAAAGACATGCAAATGAAAACAGTATTAACGTTTGCTGCTACACTTTGGGCCTGCCCTGTTACTCCGACGGCTGTCCTTAAGAACACACTCTGACGAGTTAATATGTTGTGAATAATTGCGTTGCTCTCTTTGTCGGCATATGAAACCATAACAAAATCTCCGACCGTCGGGAATTTTGCAAGTTCTGTTGTCTCATACCGAAGCTTTCCAGAGATCTCTGCATAAAGTTCTCCTTCATCAGTTGCAACTATATACATACCTCGCCGCTGCGCTATTATTCGCGCTAACCGATAATTTGGATACAGAGTTGCTTCATTTATATAACGGTCCGTTAGACCATAGTTTTTTAAAATATTCAATTAATTAACCTCCATAATTTTGATATTATTTACAAATAGAGGCTTTGAGTTCTATTTTTTCAAAACCTCCTTTTTTGACACAATCTCCGTTTTATTGTTTCTATTATTCATAAAAATCTCCTTTTTCTTAAGAATTGATTGAAGTAAGTTTATCATATTTAAGCAGAATATTGATGACTTTGATTCCATTCAAATTAAAGAATTTGATAAATAAGTGCTTTTTGTGATGTAAAATACACAAGTAAAACACAGTATAAGTGCTCTAAAAGTTAGACTGTATATGAACAAATGTGATATACTTTATTCGAAATTTACAGCCTGTTTAGGAGGTATTATATGAAGAAAATTCTTATTGTTGATGACGAGCAGAAGATTCGCGAGGTCATCAAGGAATATGCCGAATTCAGTGGATTTGAAGCTCATGAAGCAATGGATGGTATGAGCGCAATTGGTATGGTTAAGTTAAATGACTATAACCTAATTATTATGGATATCATGATGCCTAAGCTTGATGGATTTAGTGCCGTTAAAGAGATTCATAAGATTAAGAAAATTCCAGTTATTATGCTTTCAGCTAGAGGAGAGGAATATGATAAACTCTTTGGTTTTGAGCTTGGTATTGATGATTATGTTACAAAGCCTTTTAGCCCTAAAGAATTAATGGCTAGAGTAAATGCAGTTCTCGCAAGAGCCGAAGGTGCCGAACATACAACATCAAACATTATGACATTTGAAGGACTTGAGGTTAATTTTGCCGCAAGAACTGTTACAGTTGATAACAAGAGGATTGAACTCACACCTAAGGAGTATGACCTTCTCTTCTATATGATTCAGCATATTAATATTGCACTATCAAGAGATACACTTCTTTCTGACATCTGGGGATATGACTTCTTCGGCGATGACAGAACTATAGATACTCATGTTAAGAACCTGCGTAATAATCTTGGGCCTTACCGTAAGTTCATCGTTACACTTAGAGGTGTAGGATATAAGTTCGAGTATGATGAAGATGCGAAACATGCTCCTGAGGCAGAAGAATAGGATCAATTATTGATAACACAAAAGGCCTGCTTGTTTGCAATGCATTCAGGCAGGTTTATGATTTTTAGGGGGACTTCTCCGTGGAAAAGAAAAAAAAGAAACATTTTGAGCTAGACCCAAATAGCATTAAGTCGATGACGGCATGGTACTTCGTAGTATTTTCGCTTGCCATCATTAGTATTTTTTGGTTCCTTCAAGACTTTTTCCTTAATCAATATTATGAGACATTTAGAGCTCAAGAAGCCCTTCGCAATGCGAAGTCAATTGAAATACAATATCGCGAGAACTATGGAGGATTCAGCAAATATGCAAATACGACAGCAATTTCTAGCGGTATATACATTAGGGTTGAAAGCTTTAACTCAACAGATGTATATGATGGTACATCGGCCATTAACTCAGACTTGGAGCTGGACGACGGACTTAAAGCAGCTAAGGATGCACTTGTAGACTCTAGCGAAAATTCTATCCATGCAGAAGTGAAAGGTAATAAGCGAAACGAGTCATATTTGATTTATGCTTCTTATCTTTCCGATAAAGATGCGCCTGCAATTCTTTATGTGGTTGCGCCTCTATATCCGGTTCAGTCCACACTTACAATCATGAGAACATTGCTTCTGTATGTAAGCGCTATAGTAATGCTTCTTGCATTTTTCTTAGCTATATTCTTAGCAAAGAGGCTTTCGGCTCCTATTGAATCGATTACCAAATCTGCGGATGAGATGTCCAAGGGAAACTATTCGATAAAATTTAACGGAGGATATTGCACAGAGACAAAGAATCTTGCTAAAGTGTTGAACCAAGCTTCCTATGAAATGGAGCAGGCGGACTTCTATCAGCGTGAGATTATCGCGAACGTTTCTCACGACCTTAAAACTCCGCTTACTATGATTCGTTCATATGCTGAAATGATTAACGATATTTCAGGTGACAACCCAGTTAAGAGGAAAGAGCATCTTAATGTAATTATCTCCGAGACTGAGCGTTTGAACCAGCTTGTAGTAGATATGATGGATGCGAGCAAGATCCAATCTAACTCCATTGAGCTACACAAGGAGTATTTCAACCTTGTGGATGTTGTGAAAGCTGCTTATGAAAGCTTTGCAATTCTTAAAGAGCAAGAAGGATATGATATTACTTTCGCGCCTTGCAAGAAAGCAATAGTTTATGGCGATAAGGCAAGAATCTCGCAGGTAGTTCACAACTTCCTTACAAATGCGGTGAAGTATTCTGGAGATCAGAAATATGTTCACCTTGAGATGAAGCGCAATACAAAGAAAGTTACCGTACAAATAAGCGACCATGGTGTTGGAATCGCAAAGGATGAACTCAATCACGTTTGGGATCGTTACTATAGAACAAGCGCTAACCACCAAAGATCTATTGAGGGTTCTGGTATTGGTCTTTCAATTTGCAAAGGAATCCTATCACTACATAATGCGAATTATGGGGTGGATTCTGAAGAAGGCAAGGGCTCAACCTTCTGGTTTGAGTTGCCTGTAGAGAAACAACCAAAATAGAGGAATTAAAGTATGTCTAAGAAAAGCTCTACGATTTTTATGTGCACCGAATGTGGCAATGAATATTTAAACTGGCAAGGTCAGTGCACTTATTGTGGTGCATGGAATACAATTAAAGAACAGAAAGTTCTTCCTACTAACGCTGGTGCCACAAAGCCTAACTTGCAAGCAAGTGGTTTTGCTAGACCGGTAAAACTTGAGGCTGTTGGAGCTATTGAACACAGCAGAATGGACTCAGGGATTGGAGAACTTAATAGAGTTCTTGGAGGAGGGATAGTCCCAGGTTCCTTGGTTCTCATCTCTGGCGAGCCTGGTATCGGCAAATCAACTCTCCTTGCACAGACAGCAAATAATATTGCAAATAAATATGGTGATACTCTCTATGTAACTGGCGAGGAATCTGATGAGCAGGTAAAGCTCAGAACTGATAGAGTGTGCGGCAGTAGACAGAACTTATCTACCAATCTCTATATTTATCCCGAGACAAACATAGAGAATGTAATTGCTGCTTGTGAGGAAATTCATCCTAAGTTCGTCATTGTGGATTCAATCCAGACTATGTATAGTTCTGCCATCGATAATGGGTCTGGAAGCATCACACAAATAAGAGCAGTTACTAATCTTATTATGCAATATGCAAAGACGAGCGGCGTTCCAATATTTATTGTAGCGCACATTAATAAGTCTGGTGAGCTTGCCGGTCCAAAAACAATAGAGCATATGGTTGATTGCGTCCTTAGTTTTAGCGGCGAAAGAGACCGCGATTTAAGAATCCTTCGTTCCTTTAAGAATAGATTTGGTACAACTGATGAAATCGGTGCATGGACCATGGAGCAAGAAGGTCTAGTAGAGGTAAAAGACCTCTCTGGAAGTCTTCTTGCAGATGCAGATAATTGTGAACCTGGATCTATTATCTCAGCAACTTACGAAGGAAGCAGGCCGGTTTTCCATGAAATTCAAGCTCTTGTTACTCCAGCAAATGTTGGTTTTGCAAGGAGAACTGCCATTGGAATAGATGTAAATAGGCTTAATATGATTATTGCAGTTCTCGAAAGACATGCAGGAATCAAGTTAATGAACTATGATATATATTTGAATGTTGCAGGCGGTCTTAGGACCGTCAGCCCCGCGACCGACCTTGCGGTCGCGCTTGCGATTGTCAGTTCTGCGCGCAAGCTAATCTCGCCGCGCCGAATTGTCTGTATCGGCGAGATTGGGCTGACCGGGCGTTTAAGGGCAATAGCTGGCACTGATAAGATAATATCTGAGGCTGCTAGATTGTCCTATGAAGCAGTCATTATCCCAGCCGGTAAGAAAGCAGCCTCTCTGAATAAAGGCCAAGGCCCCGAGATAATCAAGGCCGCTGATATTGCAGAAGCCATCAGGAGCTTTGCTGGGAAATAAATCTCCAATTAAACAATGAGAAATACAAAACCGATGTTCGCTGTTTTCGCAGCAAGCATCGGTTTTGTATTTGTGTGTTATTAAAAAAGTGATTATTAGAGCTTTTTAGCTATCTTCTGTGTCCATTTCCTGAGCCTGAACCATTGCAAGCGCCATTGCCGCTACTGTTTCCTGAACCTGTTCCGTC
>JAAZHB010000218.1 GCA_012510935.1 Clostridiales bacterium | reverse complement strand
GGTTAAAAGAACCCCTTCTGATATCCATAGTGCGAGATATCAGTTCCAAGCCATGTCATATGTACAAATGAATGCTAACGAATCGGAAAAACCCTTCTATATCCTTACTAATTTAGAATATGCTTTTGCTTTCAGATATGATTCAAATAGGCCACGTGTTTTTCAGCAAATGCTAAAGCCAGGGCTTTCGAACATAGGCAGTTTTATTGACGATGATGAAGAAACATTTGCTAATAAATTGGCGGAATATTTTAAAGAGAGGATCAATGAATATTGTAACAACTCTTATGAATATCTGGTGACTTTAGAAGAATTTGCCGAACACATGGAACGCCTTAAAGGACAACCGAAAAGGTGGAAAAGTCACTTGGCTGTATTACTATATGAATATATTCGAGGGGCATTTACATTTTTAAACAGAAATATTTTGCCAGATATAAGGGTATTTAACAATAATATTGCACGTATTTGTAATGAGGCGGCTAGAGTAAATTTTAAAGATATTTTTGATTACACTGAAGATAAGTTTGAAAATGAAACTAATGTGGATAACTCTTCTTTAATTAATCTATATGATTTTGGCAACCAAAATGTTTCTGGAGATTCAGTTTCTGGTATTTTACATCAGATTGTTTCTGCAGGTCATGAACATGAAGGAGAGGTTCCGACTGATTTGGAATTAGGGAGAATCGTTGCTGAATTAGCAAAATATATTAATGGTAATTTAAGTGCTGATGACCTGCTATGCGATCCTGCTGCGGGCAGCGGTAACTTAGTTAGTGCAGCAGTAGAGACGCTAAACTTAAGACCAACACAGATACTTGTGAATGACTGGAATCCAAGACTTTTAGAATTATTATCTTTGAGACTAGGATTAAATTTCCCAAGAACTGTTTCTCGTGATAATTCCCCTAAAATACATAATAGTAATATTGTTGATTTGGAAAATAGTTTTTTTGAGAATGTAAAAATTATTGTAATGTATCCTCCTTTTGTGGCTGGAATTAATTGCGTAGAGAGAAAACAAGAAATTTATAGAAAAATATACTCTTTGACGGGAGAAAATTCTAGTACAAATATTGGTCAAATGCCTTTGGAAGCTCCCTTCCTTGAGTTAATAACTCACGTAATTAGACCAGGAACAACAATTGCCTGTGTGTTTCCAAAAACTCATCTAATGGCTCGAGGTAATGAAGCCCAGCTAATTAGGAGGTTAATTCTTAATAATTTGGGCTTAAGAGTAGTTTTTACATACCCAGGCAATGAAATATTTGATGAAGTTGTTAAGGATACCTGCGTTCTAGTCGGTAAAGCAATGCAACCTAGTGATTCAATAGAAGTAATATCTAGTTATGAGAAGATACCAGATTTAGATACACATCGTTTTTCACAATCCTTATCAAATGAATTTACAGTTGACTTTACATCAATGATGCCTGGTGTTGTAGCCAAAAAAGTAACAATTGATGAATTGGGAAATAGCATTACAGATGGTTGGCGTTCTTTGAATAGTGAAATGGTCGATGCAATTTCTTTTGTTAAGGCGAACTTCGAGACTGCTCCATTAATGAGAACTTTAGGGGAGTATGATTTTATAGTTAGACCAAAACGTGGTAATGCAGGGAATAACGGTGGCAGCGATATCATGTTTTTTAAATCAAGACAAGATTTGTATATCCAATTTGAAAATAGAGGCATAGTTCTTAAAGCTGGAATGAGAAATGCGAGATTAGATACTCTCGATATCGGTGAGGGTGACTCAGAATTTTTGGACGTGACATCAAATGATGAACAAATAATAGACGAAATTATAGATTCTTATATTCAATTACCTGCTCGTGGGGGTAGACAACAAAGACAAGAGAAAACACATCAAGAGTGGAAACGAATTCTACAGAGAGAAAGTCGCAATGGGTTCAGTCAAAATTCTGTTCTTGTTCCTCGCGCCATTAGAACATCAGGTAGAGCATATTTATCTACAAATCAGGTATTTGTTTCAACTAATTTTGTTGTATATATAATGTCAACTTATGAAGAAGCATTGATGCTGTCTACTTGGATGACAACCATTTTTTATCAGTTGATTTGTGAAGTAACATCTAAAGACCAAGAAGGAATGAGAAAGATGGAGGTAGCTGATATTAATACCACTTTTATACCTCAACTTGACATGATTTCCTTAAATACTCGGAATCGTATAAATGAAATAAAAGATGCAATCGTATTTCTTAATTTAAAGAATCCCGAAATTAGAGATATCGATAAAATATGGGCTGAAGAACTGTTTGG
>JAAZHB010000217.1 GCA_012510935.1 Clostridiales bacterium | reverse complement strand
TCTGTTATCTACAAGGAATGGCTTCTTTCCAGCGTCTCCGAGGAATCTCTTTCCGAAGATCCACCAGATGCAGTTTACTACCATAGCTGCTGCACATACTGTAAACATAGTCTTGAAACCTGTTGCAGTACCGTTTGTAGCAATCAGTGGTAAGAATGTTGTACCAATGAATGATCCGATATTTACGAATGAGTACTGCAGACTGAACGCTGTTGTTAGAGTCTGTGTATCATTAGCAAACTGTCTTCCGTTGATACCTGATACATTGCCCTTGAAGAAACCAGTACCTACAGCGATAAGAATAATAGCAAGCCATACGCCGCCCTTACCAGTAGCACTAGCAATTACAAGGTAACCACCAGCCATCAGAAGTTCTCCAATTGGAACTAGAAGTCTAGGACTAACCCATCTATCAGCGATGTATCCGCCGATTACAGGAGTGATATATGTCCATGCAACGATCTGTGATGAGAAAAATGCTCCATCGGCCTTGTCAAGACCAAGACCACCCTGTGCAGCGGACATAACCATGAAAATTGCGATTCCCCACTTAGCTGAGTAGTATGATAGTCTCTCAAATGTGAATGAGAGCGAGCATACGTAAAAGCCAAAAGGGAATTTCTTAAGTTGTTGTAACATTGTGAAACCTCCTACTACAACATGAAAAAAATTCAGCACTGCATATTATGCAGCATTATAACCACTATAATGGTGATTAACGTAATTAGTTATCGTGTCTGTTGAGCCAGTCAATCAGAACTCCGATATATTCCTCTGTACATTCTGCAAAGCACATGTGACGCGAGTCGGCAAACATGTACCATTCAGCATCAGGAATATTGTCGTACATATCCTTTGCAACAACTGGTGAGCAAAGGTCTTCAGCGCCATTAAAGATTATGCAAGGAGTGTCAATTGACTTTCTCTTCTCCTCATAGTCATAATTCTTCAGTGAGCCTGATGGAGTAAACTCGTTATCTCCCCATCCATATAAATAGGCCTCCCCGCCTGCCTTCTTAGGGCGTCTTAACGGTTCTGGATCATTCTCTGTAAATACCGGATTGCAATATCTCTCCATAAATTCTGCGTTAGCTTTGTCATAAGCTTCTCCGCTAAAGTTGCCTGTTCTCTCAGCTTCTGCAATTGCATCCTGAGCTTCCTGTGACAGATACTTCATCCTTCTGTGATGTTCACCGGACCATATCGAGTTATGTGTCAGTGTGCTTGATAGAACAAATGACTTAACCCCACTGTGGTCATAATCGCATGCATAGATAATGCACATCATTCCACCCCATGACTGGCCTAGAATATGACACTCATCAAGTCCAAGGTGCTCTCTAAGGGCAATTAACTCATTCATCCATGTCTCTTTAGTCCATAGCTCTGGATGTCCATCAAGATATGAATTGCCACATCCAATTTGATCATACATAATAAGCTGTCTGTCATCCATGTCAGCAACACAGTCTAGTAGTTCAAAATAATTGTGCGTTGAGCCTGGACCTCCATGGAGAAGAATCAGTGGCTTCTTGCCATTATCCTTTCTCTCTCCAACGATTCTATAATATGTTTCATGTCCAAGATAAGGCATATAACCTTCTGTAATCTTTGCCATAACTTTCATCTCCTTCTACCGAAAAATCTGTATATAATGATGATTGATGCTTTTTCCACAAGAGAAATAATACTATTTAACATTGTATTTGTCAACATAAAACGCACACAGTTCGTTCATAAATCTCACAAATTTTAATCTGCTCATGAAACGAAAAAGCATTGGAATTGCAACGGTTTTAAGCCGTTGTTTAAACTTCAGTCTAATTAAGCATTTCGAGAATGTGAAATTTTCAAAAATATGCGTTATTGTTCGCAAAAAAAGGACGCATTGGAATTATCCAATGCGTCAAAAATACATCTTTATATAGCGATGATATTATCTGTCTAGATTGCTCTGGTGTATTCTTTAAGCCAAGCTTTCTCCTCACCATTAAGATGTGGAGCAATTGTCTCAAACACCTGCTTATGATAGTTATTCAGAAGAGCCTTGTCCTCTTCGGTCATAATGTCTGGGTTAATTCCGTCTAAGTCAAATGGTACAAATGTAATTGGCTCAAAGTATAGGAACTGTCCATATTCATTCTTGACCCCTTCACAGCAAAGCAGTTCGTTCTCAAGACGAATACCGTACTCGCCCTCAATATAAAGCCCTGGTTCATCTGTGATAATAAGACCGGCATGGAATGGCTCAACCTCATGCTTGCGATACTGCCAGCGGAACCCAGTTGGAGCTTCATGAATATTCATGAGATAACCTACTCCGTGTCCAGTTCCGTGATTAAAATTAAGATCTCTATCCCAGAAAGGTTTTCTTGCAAGAATGTCTAGAACCATACCTGTGGAACCTTCTAGAAACTTAGCATTAGCTAGCTGAAGATTTGAAATCGCAACAAGAGTAAAATGGTCCTTGATTTTCTGCGGGATATCACCTAATACATACGTTCTTGTAATATCTGTCGAACCCTCATAGAACCCTGCGCCAGTATCTGTAAGGTATACATTTCCCTTCTCAAGCTCTACATCTGTCTCTGGAGATGATGTGTAGTGACACATAGCTGCATGTGGGCCGAACGAAGAAATTGGTTCAAAGCTTGGACGAATGAAGTTGCCCATTTCCTTACGGAACTCATCAAGCTTATCTGAACCGGACAGCTCAGTAATCTTCTCTTTGCCAATAGTTTCCTTAACCCACTTCATGAATCTTACATGAGCAATACTATCCTTAATCTGTGCGGTCTTAATATTTGCAATCTCAACATCATTCTTCAGAGCCTTCATAAGAATCTCAGGGTTTGGTGCTTCAACTGTCTTAACTGCCTCAGGAATATTATAATAAAGCGCATAGTTAAGTTTATCTGGGTCAATCATTACCACTGAATTGCTATCAAGATTACAAATATCTTCATAGATATCGTTGTAAGGATGTAGCTTAACTCCATCCTTTGCAAAGCTTGCCTTAATCTCATCACTTAGCTTATTCTCATCAATATATAATTCAACTGAAGTCTCAGTTACGATTGCGTAACTGAGCACAAGTGGGAAGAAATCAATATCGTTACCTCTCATATTTAATAGCCAACATACATCATCAAGAGTTGTAATTACATGTGTATTAGCACTCTTATTAGCCATTGCTTCACGAACTCTAATCAGCTTATCAGCAACACTAGCACCAGTATATTTTGTCTCAAGCAAGAAAACTGGCTCTGTTGACATGGATGGTCTGTCCTTCCAGATATCATTAATTAAATCTTCTTTATAGCAAACCTTACCACCGTTCTCTTTTGCTATATTAGCATACTCTTGACCCTCTTCTACTGAAACAACTCTGCCGTCAAAGCCAATTGTCATTCCTTCTTTCATAACTGCATTAAGGTACTCGTCAAGAGTTGGGAATCCAGGCTCGCCCATTTTCATCATCTGTACTGTTGTTCCTTTGGTCTGAGCAGCACACTGAATGAAATATCTACCATCAACCCACAATCTTGCTTCGTCAAGTGTTATTACAGCTGTTCCCGCTGAACCTGAAAAGCCTGTAATAAACTTTCTAGCTTTGAAATACTCTCCTACATATTCACTCTGGTGGAAGTCCGCAGTTGGAACCACATAGACATCAATACTTGTCTCCATCATTCTCTTGCGCAACTCAACCAATCTTTCGGCAATAATATTCATATGTTTTACCTCTAATCCTTCGTTACTATATTGTTGTGTGAAAAAAGCCATCAATCTACTGCTGCTAGCATTATAACACTTCCAATCATTTTTTCAACTGCGAAAGGCCTAATACACAACCTTTCCCAGAGTAGATAAGATAAGTTCTTTTGCAAACTCACCAGTCATATTTTTGTTATCGAGCATAGGGTTTACCTCTACTAAATCCATAGCAAGAACTTTCCCAGAGGAATACAGCGTTTCAACTGCATAGAAAGCTTCTCTTAAAGTAATTCCGCTGTGTACTGTAGTCCCAGTTCCCGGTGCTGATGCTGGATCAATTGAATCAACATCAAAGCTCAAGTGGATACCTCTAGTTCCATCTGATGCAATTTCAATTCCTTGCTTAATTACTTCAGGCATTCCCATCCTATCAACATCTGCTATTGAAAAAACTGTTATTCCATGATCCTTCATTCTCACTCTCTCAAGTGGGTCAACATCTCTTGCTGCAATAAGTACGCATTTTGCAGTATCAACATAGGCTGGTTCCTGTCCGAAATCTACCATAATGTCCGGACCTGCACCGCATATTGCCGAGAAAGGCATACCGTGCATATTGCCAGTTATCGATGACTCCGGGTCATTCCAGTCACCATGTGCATCTATCCAAATTAGCCCAATTTTCTCAAAATGCTTTGCTGTAGCGGATACGCTTCCAGCAGCAATGCTGTGATCGCCTCCAAGAACAACCGGCATCGCACCCTCCTCAAGAGATTCCTTTACAGAATGATAAAGACGCTCATTCATATCATTAATTTGCTCGTAATATCTCATTGTATCGCAAGTCTTACCTTCTGGAAGTGGAATCAAATCTCCCTTGTCCCGGCATTCAAGCCCAAGCTCTTTAATTCCATCTATCAAACCGGCGAACCTAATAGCCAAAGGACCCATGTTAACACCTCTTATGCTAGCACCAAAGTCCATCTGAGCTCCGATTACATCAACTCTTTTCATTACACTAACCTCCTCCAATAACTTGTATTATTAATAATTATTTTACGCTATTCTTTTCTCTTGCCGCCTGCATACTATATAGAAAACCGCCCAGAAAATTAGCCCCTTTGCCATACTAGTTAATGACATCGACCACCATATTCCATTAAGACCTAGGGCTGTCGCAGATAGAACTACTGCTATCGGGATTCTTGCGCTTGTTAAGGTCACGCTTATTAAGCTGCAAATTCCCGTCTTTCCAAGACCTTGTAGTGCTCCAATTGTTAGAAGTTCCAGACACATAAGTGCTTCACCGACTCCTATTATAACAAGATAATCGATTGAGAGAAGCACTTCTTTCTCCGTGTGGAAAAAAACTGAAGAAAGTTGTGCAGGAAAGATTATAAATAGAAGGGAGACGAAAATGCCCCATGCTATGACCATAGCAAAAGAGAATTTATATCCTTTTCTAACTCTTATCATATTGCCAGCACCATAATTCTGTGCTGTAAATGCATTAATCGCCGAGCCAAAGCCATTCGCTATATTCCACGCAAGAGACTCAACCTGGTTTCCTACCCTAAATATAGCAACCGCAATTTCTCCAAAGCCGGCAGTAAACAAGGTCAACACCATAGAAATACTACAATATGCCATCGTTTGAATTGCGCTGGGCCATCCCAAGCGAAGAACTTGTGTAAAATATTTCTTCTCATTTTTCTCGAAAAGTTTTATTCCTTTTACTACATTGTAAAACTGTGAATCTCTCTGTGCCGCCACTATCAGGACAATTAACACCACAACCTGAGATATCATTGTTGCTGATGACGCACCTAGAATTCCTAGCGCAGGTAATGGACCCGGCCCAAAAATCATTATTGGGTCTAATATTATGTTAAGAACCATTCCGATGAAGTTTGCAATTAGTGGTGTCTTCGAATCGCCTTGTGCATTATATATTCCAGTGAGGGTGAAACCTGCGAAAGGGATAATCGACAAACCACATACTATCCATAAATATATTTTGCAAGATTCAACAGCAATACTGCTTTCAAGCCCAAAAGCGGTTGACATTGGAGCAGCAAAGATTAAGCAAATCAGTCCAAATAGCGCGCCTGAAATATTTGAAATCCATATAGCAGCCGAAGCATATTTCTCTGCTGCTTCCAAATTGCCCGCTCCTATTGCTTGCCCAACAAGCACCTGTCCGCCCATCCTAGAAAGAAAGGCTATCCCTTGTGAGAACCACACATACATTCCGCCAATGCCAACTCCGGCAAGAGCCTCTCCTCCCAAGAGTCCAACCCAAGCCATGTCTGCAATATTATATGCAGTCGAAAGAAAAGCTGTCGCCACTATCGGAAGCGATAGTAGCGTCAACTCCTTTGAAATTGATCCCGTTGTTAAGCTTCTCACCTGTTTCATATATACACAGCCTTCTTTTGTGCTGATATAACAGCGTATTGATTATCTATTTAGAAATTAAATAACTGTTTAGTATTTTAACATAAAATAGGGGCAGAAATATTATTTCTACCCCTATCTTCATTTAATTCTGTGCTTATACAATTTAGACAATGAATGCCCGGACACTATACATCATTTCTTGCCAGAATTTCAGCAGGTGTTTTTCTCAATGTATTGAAGACTGGTAGCAGTCCCACAATAAGATTGAAAAGCAATACTACAAAGTATGTAATTATCGCTATTTGAGGAGTCACCATATATGTTGACTCAAGAAGTGATGTAATTTTTATTACATTCGACATAATGTAGTAGATTAATGCAAGTCCTGGAATAGCGGTTACAGTAGAAATCACAATTATCTCTCCAGCAAACATCCTATATACATCCTTTTTCTTTAACCCAATTGCTCTCATTATTCCAACTTCTTTAATTCGTGCTAGGAATGATGATCTAAGCATCAAGTACATCTCAATCAATGCGATTGCCAACAGGATTGCTGCTACAATCAATGTTGATTTATTGGTGTCTAGCATCTTGTTAACATAGGTAGATCTTTCCTTGTCATAGTTTATGCTTGGCGAAAGACCTGCGTCCTTTAGCTTTGCAGAGATCTCCTTAATGCTTAACTTGCCGTCCCCCTTTACATAAACGCTTGCACTGTTCTGTCCGTTGATATAACCGATTCTTACAGTGTTTGCAGTCGTGTAATATATATCTGCGACATTGTCATTCTTGTAGAAACCAACAACCTTAAGTCCTTTTCCAGCGATCTTGGTATCAATAGTCTTGTTTATCTCCATATCATTAATATGAGAATAAGGAACTACAACTTCGTAATCATTAGTGGGATTGCTACCCTTCTTAAGCTCGTAATTTGATGATCTTAAGTCAAAGCTCTTAACTTGAGAAGTCTGCGTGCTTTGGGAACTACCTCCAAGCATTCCACCCACCATTGCCACGGATGCACTGCTACTATCATCAGTTTTACTAGCTGCATTGGCATTTGTTAAGATAAGAATCGCTTGAGAAGAATCCACAAACAGACTTGGTCCATTACTATTTGATACACCAACTATAGTATATTCTTCGAGATTATTAACCTTGATTTTCCTTCCAACGAAGTCTTCAGCAGATACAAGCCCTATACTTTTTCCGCTCTTATTCTTAATAAAGTTATCTATAACAAATTTATCAAGAACTACTTCACTGGCGCTTTCCGACATTCTTCCATAAATAATTTGATCATCCTTCAGCATGCTGCTGTAAGTTAATGATACATCTATACTTGCTTTTGCACCTTGCGTCTGCAAGTAGTCGTCTAACGGAAGATCAACAGATATCTTTGATGTTCCTGGAATTACATATCCTCCATCTCCGTTTTCTGCGAGAACAGCCGCAGCTTTGTTTATAACATCTTCGGTTTTCTGAGAGTTTGCAACCGTAATATAATTAGCATTTGTCTTTAAGAAATCCTTGTCTTCTACGTTCAAAATGCCTGCAATATTACTTATTCCTACAAAAGCAAACATCGATGCGAAGACAAACCCAAGAAGAAGGAACTTCTTCATTTTCTTGAATCCCAAAAGTGACTTCCAACCGCTTAACAACATATTTCCGATGGTATATACAGATGTATACTTAGGAGTAAAGTTCTCCGGCAAATAGGCCTGTCCATCAAAACGATTCTCATCAAAAACACTTTCATCCATTGGAGTATAGTGATCATCAATTAGTTCAACATTAGTATCTTCTCCAATGATGTTATATGCGCCGCCGGTATCAATATATAGATTTGCGCCTTTGAACACAATCTTAATGTCGGCTTTACGACTCTCGTCTCCATAAACGTTAATATCTACATCTCCTGCCTTTGCATCATTATGCACAGGCATATCCTGAAGATATATCTGGTTCTCTAGCTGGTAGTCAAGATATTTGGATGCATCATTCTTATATGCTTCTACTACTGTTCCATCTAGAAGTTCAACGACAAAATCTGAATAGAATTCTGCAATTTTCCTTTCATGAGTAACAAGAACTACAAGTCTATCCTTTGAGATAGATTTAATAACATTCATTACCTCAAGTGTATTTGCTGAATCAAGATTTCCTGTAGGCTCATCGGCAATAATAATAGATGGATTCTTTACAATTGCTCTAGCGATAGCAACCCTCTGTCTCTGTCCACCAGAAAGTGCATTGGCATTCTTATTACGAAATTGATAAAGGCCTACTGTCCTTAGGCAATAATTAACTCGCTTAGTTATTACTGCCTTATCCTTAATACCAATCATACGGAGAGAAAGCGCTACATTCTCAAAGACTGTCCTTTCATCGAACAGATTGAAGTTCTGGAAAATATATCCAATCTTTGAATTACGAATGGTGTCGACTTTGCTTGCCCTCTTTCCATTTATGCACTCGTCATCAATGTAAATCTTTCCTGAAGAAATCTTATCAAGTCCTCCAATAGAATTCAGAAGGGTTGTCTTTCCACAGCCAGAAGGTCCAAGAAATGATACGATACCATGCGATGGCAACTCCATGTTAGTGTCATTAATAACATGTATTTGATTAGGCTTTCCTTTATAGTAATACTTATTTACCTTTTCAAGTTTAATCATCCTTATACCTCCTCTCTGTATGATTTCATTGCACTACGATCAAATATCTTCTTTGAATACCTGTAACCGATAAGAAGCGATATTCCAAGCAACAATACAAGAAGAACTACGCAATCGAGCGGTGTTAGGAATGTGAGCTGTTCAGCAAGAGTCTTGCTGTGAATAATATTATTCTTCACTAATAGCAATGCAATAAAGTCTACAGCGCATGCGATTGCCATTACAACAAAGAGCTCAATATTAAGTATATGACTTGTATTGCTCTTGCTTGCGCCTAGAATTCTGAGCGTTGCATAGTATGAATTCCTTGATCTCATAATCAGTTTTATTACCGCATAGGATATAAAGAATAACACTAACATCTCAATTATTAATCCTGCAAACGAAATCAAAGTAAGAACAAAGGAGAAACCTCCTGTAATGTCTGTCAGTGTGTCTTTCACTTGCAGTGCTTTAAACCCGTCAGCCTTTAGCTGCGCAACAGTTTCTGCCGACTTTGTCTCAGCCTTAGTCATTAATGTAACCTGATACGAATCTCTCTGGTATAGAGTTGCATAATCATTTGGGCTCACATATAGATACGAAGAATAAGTTGAGTAGTCATCTTTCTTGATTCCGAGCTTATTTGCAATATTATCCTGTGTTATTACAGTCGAAACTTTAAGCCATAGTTCCTGAGAATAATATGTATTCTTAACATTTACAGTTACTCCCTTGCCTTTAGCTTCACCGTTATCATAATTTGACTGCTTCTCATCAAAGATGTATGCCTCACCGTCGGAAACATTTGATGATGGAATTACGGTCTGGCTTCCCGTCACTGGTGTTCCTGTAACATTGCCATATGTGATGGTTGTTGTCGATGCGCTAGCATTGAGCTTAGTTGCAATTTCTTTGCCAAGAGCTTCTGTTCCATATACTCTATCACTTCCGAACATCATGCTTGAAGGTGCATTAGATTCTAGCCATACTACACCTACAATAGAAATATCTCTATCGACGAGCTTAACATCAGTACTAGTCACATCTTTTAGCGAAACTGTTTTACCAACAACCTTATCACCTAGATCTTTGAGTTTATTGTATGCCATCGACATTTCTCCGACAGCAAGAACAATCTCATTATCATTCTCCGGAAGTCTTCCGATATCAACCTTTTTGAGCATAGTTGCTGGATATAGGCCTCCATCCAGATAAGAATCATCAATGGCTACCTCGACACCTTTGTCGATACCAATGTCATTCTTAATGATACTAGCGACATTAGGCGTTTTCTCCAATTTTGCATAATCTTCAGCTGTAAAGGCGTTCTTATCGGCCTTCGTTACTACAATTCGCTCCGCCTGAGTATTGGCAAAATATGTATTTGCCCCCAGAATATCACCTTGGTGCAGCTTATTCTTTGTGGATGTGTATTGTCCAATAACAGATGACACTACGAAAATATATACCATCAGAAGTAGCAAGAATTTGACTGGGAGATTGAATGTATTTCTTATACCTAGCCTTGCTTCTCCGCTAAATGGGAGCTTGCCTGGCCCAGCTTCATACGACTCGCTGTCAAGTTCTTCTTCAGTCTTCTTGGAATGCTTTGGCTCAGCTTGCAAAAATTCAGGGACTTCGTTTTCTGCTACGCTTGCCTCAACACCACTAACAACTGCATCATTGTCAGCAGCTTCCTCTCGACTTGCTATTACACTTCTGTTTCTTTCAAATTTCTCATCTTCGATGAGTCTGCCATCGTTCATTGTTAGTTTGCGCGTAACATAAGGCTCAACCTGCTCATAGTTATGCGTAACAATGACCACAAGTCTATCCGCTGACACCTTCGAAAGAGTCTTCATAACGATATCTGCCGACTCCTTGTCTAGATTACCAGTAGGCTCATCCGCTACGATAATTGGTGCTTCTTTTGCAAGCGCCCTTGCGATAGCAACTCTCTGTTTCTGTCCACCTGAAAGCTTGGAGACCTTCTTCTTGGTATACTCAGTAAGCCCTACAAGCTCAATAAGTTCTTGAATCTTCTCCTTGCATTCAGCCTTCTTCTTACCATGCATCAGCATAGCAAGCTCGATATTCTGATATACCGAGTAGCTTCCTATTAAATTAAAATCTTGAAAGATATTTCCAATATATTGCTTTCTATATCTTTCATAGTCTTCAGTCTTGAACGCAGCCGTATCTTCTCCGCAAACCAGCAGTTCTCCTTCGTCGTACGAATCAAGACCAGAAATAACGTTTAAAAGGGTAGACTTACCACTACCACTCTCTCCGGTGATAGCAACAAATTCGCCCATATCAAGACTAAGATCGATTCTTGAGAATCCCATGCTTACGCCACTTTCACCAGCATAGTATTTGGAAACCTTTCTTAACTCAATAGTGTGGTCTTTAGTATTTGCCATTATCTAAATTCCTTTCTTTTGGGTATTAAAAAACTAGGGGAAATGAAAAAACAATCTCCCCTAGTCATGCAGTCCATTATGATAATGAAGCTTGATAAATAGAATCTATTGATCTACCCATCTCTGCAGCGAACTCATCGTCAGTTTGTGACACATAAAGCTTCTCTGTGAAAGCTCTTGAAAAACTAGCGATAATTCTATTATTAGCGGAGAGTCTTCTTAGAGACTCCTCTTGACTATATCCACCTGAAAGTGCAACAATGCGCACTACGCAAGGGAAGTCATAGAGATCCTCATATAAATTGTTCTCTTCTGGAAGAGTCAGCTTAAAGATTAGGTAGTCAGTATCCTTCATCTCCTTAAGAGCAGCGATAAACTCCTCCTTAAGGATTGCCTCGCACTCAGCCTTTGCTGGTGCATTAATGTCAACCTCTGGCTCTATAATTGGGCAAAGGCCTGCATCAATAATTCTTCTTGCAAGGTCAAACTGTTGCTTAACAACTTCGTGAATTGCTTCACGATTAGGTTCAAGGATTACGGACCTCATCTTAGTTCCGAAGATATGTCTTTCGTTTGCCTTAGCAAGTAGGTTATCAAGTTCAGGCATTGGCTTCATCATTCTTACACCATTCTCTGGTTCAGCTAGTCCCTTATCAACTTTTAGGAAAGGAACTATCCCCTTGTCTTCCCAAAGATAGTCTGCTGTGTATTTGCCTTCAACCTTTCTATCCATTGTCATTTCGAAAAGAATAGCTGCCAACACCTTCTCATTTGTAAAAGAAGGACAAGTAACGATTCTAGTTCTCATTTCATGGACAAGATTAAACATCTCTTCATCGCCATTGTATTCCTCTGGCTCAATTCCGTACAGCTTCAAAGCTTTAGGCGTACTGCCTCCGCTCTGGTCAAGTGCTGCAATAAATCCTTTACCGGCTCTCATGCGCTCCAACTGTGCTGTATTCATTTTACATACTCCTCCATCTATCTCATAGTAATTACTAATATCACTGTTGTACAACCAAATAAAGTATACTACAACAGTTCTCACTTTAACAAGTCGCCCCAACCCTTTTTAAGAATTGTTAGAAAATCTTAAGATTTGTTTAAGAATTCTTCTAACCGCCATGTTTCGCACAAGGCAAGGCTTATTTTGAGCATCTTTTCAGTGCTTAAATTATTATTTTACTTCATCTAACTCTCGCATTGTATCAGCAATGATTTGCGGCAACTTCGCACAAAGCGTCTCTGAAATCGAAGCGACAGATACCCTAACGCCACCGTTAAGAGGTACTAAAAATACTCCTTTTGCTTCTAATGCTTCACACAAACGATCATCTTCAGCATAAGGGATTGTTACAAAAAAGCCCGCCTTGAATGGCACAGTTTTGAGCCCAACCGAATCTGCCTCTGTCTGAAAAGCTTTTCCTCTTGCGAGCAGCATCTGTCTATATAGTCTTCTTTCGGAGTTAACTTTCTCCAAAAGTTCCGGGTCCTTGTAGATATGTTCAATTACAGTCTGTGGAGCTCTTGGCGAATTCGACCAACTTGCTCTTGATGAGAATGTGCAAACTCTTTCAAACTCATCAGCAATCTCAGGGTTTGGCGCCATGCACATCATAGCTGCACAGCGAAAACCGTAAAATGTAAATGTTTTTGACGCGCTATAGGCAATGATAGGCAGGATATTTGATCTCAACTTGTCGATTATCGGAAGGAACTCCCTTGTCTCTTCAACTTCTCCACTGAAATCTATGTATGCCACATCCACTAGAAGCGCAACCTTCTTATCCATATCGACTCTATCAAGGATTGCTTTTACACCATACCAATCATCCATCGAAAGAGAATATCCAGTTGGATTATTTGCTGGCGTATTCATAATAATAGTAAGATGATTTTGGTTCCTTAAAAGCTTATTAACCTTGTACTCAAAATCTGCAAGGTTGAAATTACCATCTTCATCGAACATCTCGAAGGTTTCTAGACCTCTTCCCATTTCGTTTACAATGCTCTTATATGGTCCCCAATGCCAGTTGTGAGTTAGAACCTTATCGCCCATGCACGAATAGTTAGCTATAGTGTTACGGATGGCTCCTGTTCCACCGGGAGTTGCAACTACATTTACATAACTTGATGGCTGATAGCTTCCGAATGTGCACTCCTTAATCGCTTCTTTAAAAGCAGGAGTTCCTGCAATTGGTGCATATTCAGCATACTCTGCATCCTTAAGAGCATGCACTGCCTCATTCACCGAAGATAGAACAATCAGCTTGCCTTCATCGTCTAGAAGTGATCCTATCGTTGCATTGATAACAGCATCCTTGCCTTTCTTGGCAATCATAGCTTTTGCTCTTGCACTTGCACCGAAAACCTTGTCCTCTTTAGGAATATCTCTTCCATTCATTGCAGCCATAGTTGTAATCTGCGACATCTCGTTTTTTCCCTCACTTTCACTACATTCGTTATCTGATTTCATATCATTAAGCGGCCTAGCTAGAACCACTCTTTTAATCTTCTCACCGAGCTTGCTGAATTTGGCCTCATATTCAGTCTCAATATTATCTTCGCAACCCCCCGCATGCAAATCTCTAGTTATCTCTATAATCTGCAAATCCGTTGCCATAACCTCTTGAAGTGTAAATTCAAAAAGGCCTGTGTTATCTGTCTTAAAGGTAACTGTTCCTTCTTTATTTAAAACGCTGAAATATTGGTTTAGCTTATCTCTATATGTAAGTCTTTTCTTTGTCCAATAAGTTTTTGGCAAAGGGTCGCTGAAGTTCAGATATATTCCTGACACTTCCCCATCTTCGAACCAGTCCGTTAGAATCTCAATGAACTCAGGAATAAACACAACATTATCTTGCCCTTGCTTCTTGATTTTCTCCATTGCACGAAGCATTACGCTCCTGTTTCCTTCTATTGCAATAAAGAATCTATCAGGATATTTTGCTGAAAGGTCTGACATAAACTTACCCTTGCCGCAGCCTATTTCCATATAAATTGGGCGCCCATTCGCAAGACTTTGCCAATCTCCCTTCATTTTCTCCGGGTCATAGACAAGCATCTTGTCGTAGGCTTCATATTTCTCTTCTAGGTTTTTAATTTTACGCTGTCTCATCCTGTTAACCTCTATATCATCCTAGTGTAGATAATCAATATTGCAAAGATAACCAAAGCTACTGCTGCCACAATATCTCTTTTGCGAAAATGAATCTCGTTCATTCTCGTTCTACCGTTTCCACCGCTATAGCATCTTGATTCCATGGCAAGCGCTAGTTCTTGCGCAATTCTAAAGGAGCTGACAAATAGCGGAATCAATATTGGAATAAGGCTTTTACCCCTCGAGAAAATATTCCCCGATTCAAAGTCCGCGCCTCTTGCCTGCTGTGCCTTTATAATCTTGTCCGTTTCATCCATCAATGTTGGGATAAACCTAAGTGCAATTGTCATCATCAAAGCGATTTCGTGACTAGGCACACCTATTTTGGACAATGGTTTAAGAAGCTTCTCAAGTCCGTCCGTTAGCTCAATTGGCTTCGTACAAAGAGTCATCATAGACGAGCCTAGAATAAGCAGAATAAGTCTTGCCGCCATAAAGAAGGCTCTTTCCACTCCTTCATCTGTAATCGTTAGAATCCACCAGTGCCAAAGCACCCGTCCATCCGACATGAAGATGTTAATTACAAAAGTAAATACAATAATTACAAAAATCGGAGTCAAGCCTCTTAAAATAAACTTAATCGGAACCTTCGATAATGCGATAACTAATGCCAATGCTGCAAATGATAGAAGCAAGCCCCAGACATTATTAACAACAAACAGCATAATAATATATAGAAAGGTACCAAGAAGCTTCGTCCTCGCATCTAGTGTATGCAGAATCGACTTGGCAGGGAAATATTGTCCTAGAGTTATATCTCTAATCATCTAATTCTATCCCCCTCTCTTTCGTGTCACATGAAGATATCAGCTTTGCTATTTCATCAGCCGCTTCATCTGGTGTAAGCGCATTTGTCGTAAAACCGCACACCTTATCTTCAATCTCTTTGGTAATCTCAGTAACAAGAGGCACACTAAGACCGATAGAATTCAGGAAGTCTCTTTGAGCAAAAACCTCTCGTGGCGTTCCCGCTGCAGCGATCTTGCCCTCATTTATAACAAGAACCTTATCTGAAAAAGCAGCAATATCTGACATATTATGAGAGACTAGAATGACAATTATCCCACGCTCTTTATGGATATTCTTTATCATATCAATAATTTCTCTATGAGCAGTCGGGTCAAGCCCTGCTGTTGGCTCATCAAGTATTAGCACTTCTGGTTCCATCGCGATAGCTCCTGCTATGGCAATTCGCCTTTTCTGTCCACCGGACAACTCAAATGGAGACTTTGCACTCACCTCTTCATAATCTAGCCCAACAAGCTTAATCGCTTCGCGAACCCTCTTGTCGATTTCATCCTCCTTAAGGCCAAGATTCCTTGGTCCAAAAGCTACATCTCTCGCAACCGTTTCGTCAAAAAGCTGATGCTCAGGATATTGGAAAACCAAGCCAACTTTTTTCCTGACCTCAACAAGGCTAACCGAACCGTCCGTAATGCAATCTCCATCTACATACACACTCCCGCTCGATGGCTTTAATAGCCCATTCAGTTGTTGAAGCAGCGTCGATTTACCAGAGCCAGTATGCCCAATGATTCCACAAATTTGTCCGTCTTCAATACTAAATGATACATCATCTAGTGCAACTGTCTCTCCAGGCAATCCAGGGGAATACACAAAGCTCAAATTCTTAACTTCAATACCCATTAATTGCCCTCCTTGCATCTTGCTACGACATATGTCACAAGGTCTTCACTTGTCATTATCGACTCATCAATCTTTATTCCTCGTTTCAATAGTCGTTCTCTCAAATCAACAGCTGCCGGCATCTCCATGCCCGCTTGCGTGATAAGTTCTCTATTGCAGAAAAAATCTTCAGGCGTGCTATCGCTATACACTTTTCCCGCCTTCATTACAATTATTCTATCTGCGTCGGTGGCCTCTTCCATAAAGTGTGTAATAAGAATTGTAGTTATACCCGCCTTATTAAGTTCTCTTATTATATACATTACTTGCGAACGGCCTTTTGGGTCCAGCATTGCAGTTGGCTCATCAAAAATAATACATTTTGGCTGCATTGCAACTGCGCCTGCAATTGCAACTCGTTGCTTCTGTCCACCAGACAACATATGCGCGCCCTTATTTCTATGCTCATACATCCCCACTGCTTTAAGAGCTTGGTCCACCCTAACTCTAATTTCCTGAGGTGGAACCCCTAGGTTCTCAGGACCGAAAGCAACATCATCCTCGACAATAGAACTTACAATCTGGTTATCCGGATTCTGAAAAACCATAGCAATCTGGCTTCTGACATCCCAGATGTGGTCGTCATCTTTAGTATTTAATCCAGATACAACAACATCACCCGAAGTCGGAACCAAAAGTCCATTCAGGGTTTTTGCCAAGGTTGACTTGCCAGATCCATTCATTCCAAGTATTGCAACGAACTCTCCTTCTTCGACATCAAAGCTAATATCATCAATTGCTTTATGACGAATCTCTTTGCCATCCTCATCAATTCTTGTATATTCAAAATTCAAGTCTTTAATGCTTATAAAAGGCATTCTTATGCTCTCCTATCAAATTGCTCAGTTAGTCACTTTAACCTATATAGTATATATTAATTTCGCATTAAATGGTAGAGTGAAAAAGCCAGATAAACATTCAAATCCGATAAGAAAGACTTCTTTGTATAGTCTGCAAAATATTACAAAAAATATAGGGCAGGTACAAGACCCGCCCTATTGTTTAACTTATGATGTCCGCATTTCTGAACATCCCTCTATGCTTTATACAACTTTCCAACTAAAACCTTTGACTCATCAGTTGCCTCTCCAACTTTCTCATTCCACTCCGATGGATCATAATCGTGAACCGCTACCGAAAGGTGGCTAGGATCGCAACCTAGTTCTGCTACTGCTGTCTCAAAAACTTTCTCTGCAAGATTCTTCTTTGTTGCCTCGTCTCTTCCTGCAAACATCTTAATATCAATATGTGGCATTTTTACTTCCTCCAATTTCATATTTCTTCTGAATTTCAGTTAATTGGTTAGCCTATTCTCCCCATTTTGTACCTGCACCAGCTGTAACAGCTTTCTCATAAATCTCTGCTGCTACTGCAAGGTCAAGTGCACCAAACCCAACGTTTTCGTATACGATAATTTCATCGTCTGACTCCCTACCTGGAATTTTGCCAAGGATATAATCTCCAATATCACCAGTGAACTGCTCCTTAGTAAGAGTTCCATCCTCAAGAGGCTTCAGAATATCGCCAGATTCCGATAGAACTGCTTCCACTGAATCAAAATACAACTTGCCACATCTTACAAAAACCGCTGGATCAAGCTCTTGCATGTGGTATTGATATGCTCCTACCGCACTTACCACGCAACCAGGCTTGAAAAACTCTGCGCTGCAAACAGGCATATCCGATACAGTTACGAGAGTTACAAGATCAGCGCCATCAACAGCTGCATTAGTATCTTCACATGCTACAAGGTCTGCTCCGAAATGCGCCATCTCCTGCTTCATCTCCTGAACAAAAGCCTTTGTCTTCTCGTAGTTCCTTGCTGCAATCCTCACCTCTTTAAGCGGCCTTGCTGTAAGCATAGCCTCAAGCTGACATGCAGCCTGACTTCCAGTTCCAATCAGCGCTCCTATTTGAGCATCTTCTCTACCAAATAAATCGAATGCTGCACCTGATGCCGCTCCCGTTCTAAGTGCGGTAACATAAGTTCCATCCATTACTGCTGTAACATACCCAGTCTCTCCATCAATCAGCAACACCTGTCCAACTGTACCAGCAAGACCTTTCGTCTTATTCTCTGGAAAAATATTTACGATCTTGCAACTTGCTGCATTCATCTCAGCACTGTAAGCTGGCATGAATAAAAAAGTTCCTTTCTCTCCTTGTATTACTGCCCTCTGCGGAACGTCAAACTTGTTCTCCGAAAATCTTCTGTAGCATCTCTTATTGGCTTCGATGGCATCCCTCATAGAAAAAACTTTATGGATATCATCTTTACTTAATAGAATCATGTTTAAATACTCCTTAATTAGTAATAATATTATGCAACCTCATTGCACCAACTAATAATCTATGCTAGATAAGCTTGAGAAGTTCTTCCTTCATAAGAAGCCCTGGCTCCTTATATGTAATCTCGCCATTCTTAAAAATCATGATTGTTGGAATTGATGTAATGCCAAACTTTGCTGCAATCTCTCCTGCCCCATCAACATCGAGCTTGCAGAACTTAACATCTTCTCTCTCCTCAGCAAGTTCCTCAATAATTGGTCCTTGCATCTGACAAGGTCCACACCATGTTGCATAGAAATCTACCACAGTTACTCTATCTGTCTTTTCAACCTCAGCTTCCCAGTTGCTGTTGTCTATCATAATTACGCTCATAATTATCCTCCTTTTAGGTTTTAATATAATGACATTTTACATTGCCTCACAGCTGTCTTCAAGCATTCCTTAGAGAAATAACAATTTGAACAACAATTAAACACAAATGGATATTTATTCAGGCGATTTAGTGGTTAAAAAAAGGCAACCCATACGGGTTGCCTTTACTAGTGTAGTGTCTGTAATTGTAATTACTCTACGATCTCTGTAACTACTCCTGAACCTACTGTTCTGCCACCTTCTCTGATAGCGAATCTTAGTCC
>JAAZHB010000001.1 GCA_012510935.1 Clostridiales bacterium | reverse complement strand
AGCTTATACTGATGAACCATTATTCCCCATTCCTTTAAATAATAAATATAAAATTCTTAAATGTTTTAAAAATCAAAAAAGGCGCTGCTTATCGCAGCGCCTTAATAAGTCATACTACTTGCTCTGCTCGCACTGCTGATTAGCAACGCTGCAAGATGTCTTACTTGCTGACTGACATGATGTCTGACACTCACCACATCCACCAGTAACTACTGACTTATTCATATTTCTTGTTGAAATTGTCTTAATCTTTGCCATAACACTATCCTCCTAAATTCTTTTCTCTTCTTTATTTAAAGAATAACAAAATTCACTGCTAATTGTCAACTTCGTCATTTACTAGATCTCTATCTTTAGAGCTAATTCTATAGCTAAAAACAGCTTCTGTTCTCATATTTCTATTAACGATTCTAATCCTATCTGCTTTACCATCGCAGCTGTGTGCCTTAATGAATAAATCAGCACTTTCTCCGCCGATTATATCTACAGCCTCTTCCTGCCCTGCCGCTGGCGGCAAATCCCAATCTCTCGTCTCTGGGTTATATGACCTATGAACCACTCTTATCTTACCGCGTCTAACTTCAAAATGATAAATGCAATCAGATGAGACACTTGGAATAATGCACTCGCTCTGCTTTAAGCTAAACTGTCCTCTTAGATTAACAAGACTAGCAGCCTTTCTATATACAAGTCCGCGATATTCCTTATCTCTATGTCCACCGAGATTCTCGTTTGCAATCATAACATTGCAGGGAGCATTATTAATTACATATTCTGTGGTCCTGCCGAGCTTATTATTCATGTCCTCTTTTGAAGACTTTGTCATAACAATAATATCAGCCTCAAACTCCCTAGCAACTTTAACAATCCTATTACCAGCCCTACCAACTTCAGGCTTAATAATAACTTTATAATCTTCAAGAGCACCCGCTACAAGCTCAAGCTTCTGAGTTAAATTATCAATTGCCGGAAGAGATGCTTCTCTGCTTGCAGTATAATCTAGTCTTTCATCAACCATCATTAGAATAATTTCATAGTCTTTTGACGGATACAATTTCTTAACCTGTGTTAGTGCAAATAAGCTTCTTGTAGTTTCATCGATTGGTAAAAGTATTCTTTTCATATCGCGCATCCTCTCTAACAGAATCAGATTTTACTTTAATTTCAAAATAGCTCAATAAATACAATAAAATACATATAATGTATTATTCATTCTTCGGACTTTCAATTCTTCGATCCGTCTCGCAAAATTATCTTAGATAACGTCGCGAGTTCATCAAGAACATCTCAAAAGCTGTATAAAGAACAATATATTCATTATCAAAACTGCAAATTCCATCAATCTCGATGTATCCGATCTCTGGGAATTCAATTCTAGGTGAGCCGAATATTACTGCTTTTCTTTCCCCATCCTTATTCAAGATGTAGTTTGATCCAATATTCGCCTTGCGTACAGCTTGAAAAGCCTCTGCTTCAAATTCTCCATGTGGGGTTTCAATTCTATACTTATCAATCTTATCTGTTGGTATATGATAAATTGTACCATATTTCTCACCATCAGAAACTATGTCAAAGACAGCTGTAGTAATATCTATTGCTCCAGGATTCTGTGGAACAACTGTGGCTAGTTCGCTTCCATCTTCAATAGACTTAAGCTCTACAGTGCATACTGGTTTTCTTTGAGCATAAGCTTCAAGAATCTCTTCATCCTCACTGTCATGAAGAATATTAGTAGCTGAAGAATATCTAAAAAGACTAAATACATCTAATTCTTCTGGTACCTTTGGTTCCTCACCGGCAAGATATTTAGTTGCAATGTTTGTAATATCATCTAATAGAACTGATGTCATTACTTTGTAAGAAGCAAACCAAGAATAGCTCTTAGTATCAACTTCTAATGTCTTCATATCTGTAACTATCTCGAAACGGTGTTCGTTCTCTTCATCTTTCTTAACCGCGGATGTATAGTTTGAAGTCTTAAGTTCAAGCTTTCCGGTATGACTATTAGCAACTATCATATCTTCAAATGCGCTTGGTCCCCAAATAAGACTTCTGCCTTCATCCTTATAATCTGCGATAAAGCACTTTCCAAGGCAAGTATCCATATCTTTGAATAAGTCATACAACTCATCAACAGAAATATTCGCATTCTCAATAATCTTGTGATAACTGTTTCTTTCATTAAATGAACCGGTTCCAACGGCAGACCAAATTACACCAATTCCAATTACTATAAGAACAAATGCCATAATAAATTGATTGACTGTGAGTGCAATAACACCTAGTATTATCGCCATTATTCCGACCGTTCTAAATGCTTTCTCGCTCTTCATTAATTGTTTCCTCCAATGTGTGATAAACATTATTCATTTTATCATATTCATAAATTAACTACAATTATTACATAAAAAACGTCCCAAAAATGCCATATTCTACCACAAAATTGTCATAAAAAATACCCACAAAAACCTTTTAACCTTGACAAGACCTCTTTTTACACATAAAATTGTTGTGAATATTTATAAAAGGATGGTTAGTCTGATTGTGCTAATCATAAAAAAACATTTTTAAGCTCCCGTAGTCCTTCCAATTCGGAATGCGGGAAGAGAGTTAAAGATTGGAGAAGGTATTATGTCTAACAAACAAAGTAGTAACTTTGGCTCACGCTTTGGTTACATCATGGTAGCAGCAGGAGCTGCTATCGGTCTTGGCAACATATGGAAATTTCCGTATGTTACTTATGGCAACGGAGGCGGTGTATTTCTGGTTATTTACATCTTAGTTGCCGTTCTACTTGGTCAACCTGGTGTTATGATAGAAACGGCTATTGGTCGTTATTCAAGATCTAACACAGTTGATGCATTTGGAAATATTAAGAAGAAATGGTCTTTTCTCGGTGTCCTATTTGCAGCAACAACTGCTTTAATTGACTTCTACTACATCATTGTTAGTGGATATGTAATTAAGTATACAGTTGCTTTTGCTACTGGAGCCAAATTCGGAGCAGATAAAGCAGCATACTATAATGCATTTATCTCAGACCCAGTTGAGCCACTACTCTATGGATTAATCGTAGTAGTTGCAACTGGTATTATTCTTGGATTTGGTATCACCGATAAGGTGGAGAAGATTTGCAAAGTAATTCTTCCAGGACTGCTTATTCTTCTAATTATTTGCGGAGTATGGGCTCTAATAGTATTACCAGAAGGTCGAATTGGATTAAAGTGGTATTTAATGCCAGACTTCACAAAGTTATCAGCTGGTACATTCGCTGATGCATGCATGCAGGTTCTATTCTCGGTTGGTATTGGTTGGGGAATATTTACTACTCTTGGAGCAAGCGTTCCCGGTCATAACAATCTTAGAAGTGACGCTAAATGGGTTGTAATTTGCGACTCATGCATTGCCATTCTAGCAGGCTTTGTAATTATTCCTTCTGTAGTAGGAACTGGCCTAGAGTTAACATCAGGCCCATCATTAGTTTTCCTTGCTATGACTACAATTTTTGAAGCACTTCCAGGTGGACATATAATTGGATTT
>JAAZHB010000216.1 GCA_012510935.1 Clostridiales bacterium | reverse complement strand
GGGAAAAATGATGGCATTCTATCTTAGAAGTGAACACGGTCAAAAGGATCTATTAAAGAATAAGCGTGGCGGTGGAAAATTAGGTTTAGGCTTGGATGATATTCGTGATTCTCGAGTACCGTTAATGTCTGATGAACGAGCAGCACAGATTGTCGAAGAAATAGAATCACGTCTATCCGTCTGCGACAGTATTGAGCAGACCGTGGACACAGCCTTAGTACAGGCAGATGCCATGCGGCAGAGCATCTTAAAACAAGCCTTTGAAGGGAGGTTGACGTGATGATTAACCTTTTTAAATCAAAGAAATTCGCTGCTTTTATGCCCAATGATTCCGCCACCACAGAAAAGAAAGCCGAGGATGTATCGACGATGATTAAACAAAAAGAAATATTAGTTTTAGCGTATAGAACAAACGATGACCTTCGAACGGTTTGTCGTCAAGAGATTGAAACGTTAGAACACTGGGCGAGGCGTATCGTACATGAAATACTTTCAGAAAACTATGGTAAAGATTATATCTCATACAAAAATGAGAACGCAGAGCCATTAATCAGAGGGGAGATTAAGACGCGCATTGACACAATGTGCGCGAATGATCCAGGACGTTTTCCTCGTCCAATCGATGCGATGTTTTTGGGTGATATTACATATGTTTTATGTAAAAATTCCCTATATGACAGCCATTTTCGTCCTGCGTTGATTGATGTGTATCCGCAAGGAAATGAAGAAGCCCGAACCTTTCTTAATCGCATTGAAGCAATTCGAAATAAGCTTTCTCATGCAAATCCAATCTCTGTGCGCGAAGCAGAGCAGACGATTTGCTATTGCCACGATTTTATTGATGGTATAAAGAAATATTATAAAGAAATAGGAAAAGAAAAGGATTACAATGTACCCACTTTTATTAGCGCAACTGACAGCTTGGGTAACTCATTTCTACCTTCTGAAGGTGTTGGTCCACTTAAGCGCTGTATTGATTATTCTAAACCTGTTCGAGGATGCGATATAGATATAAAGCTGCGAGCTGGTGACCTTTACAGCATCGAGATTGTCGTTGATCCCGCCTTTGATTCATCACAATATACTATTTGTTGGACTGTAGAGAGTGGATTAACGGGTAAAAATTATAAAAATCATTGGGAAAATACTGCAAAGATAGATATTCCGATTGGGGTAAAAACAGTTGGGAGTTCACTTGAAATCAAGTGTATATTAACAAGTAAAAAAGATTGGCATAAGCATAATTGGTATGATGATATGTTTGAATTCAATATATACACAATCTTGCCACCTATCGAAGATAATTATTAAGGAGAAAATCTATGTCTGAACAAACAACAGCAATCGTATCAAAGGTTTGGGGAATGTGTAATCCGCTACGTGATGATGGTGTATCCTACGGAGATTATCTGGAACAGCTGACCTATCTCATCTTTTTGAAGATGTCAGATGAATACTCCAAACCACCTTATAAAAAAGAAACAGGCATTCCCGCCGGATACACATGGGCAGATATGAATACTCTCAAGGGTGCGGAACTGGAAGAAAAGTACAAAGCGACTCTTGAGGAGCTGGGTAAGCAAGGTGGGATCCTTGGAAAGATTTTCAAGGGAGCAACCAACAAAATCAGCAGTGCTGCGATTCTGTACCGTGTGGTGCAGATGATTGACACCGAAAAATGGGTGGCAATGTCTTCTGATGTGAAGGGTGAAATTTATGAAGGACTGC